>JBBQOA010000015.1:0-17554 GCA_038330465.1 Pyrinomonadales bacterium | reverse complement strand
ATTAAACACACCGATAATATTATCGTCCGCCAGATAAACTTCAAAACCTTCGGCTTCGAGATGATTTCTCAAAAACTCGGCTTCAAAAACCTCGTAAGTTGTCGCAATCGTCTGCAATTCTTTGCTCATAAATTATCCTTTAATAAGGCTCATCGCCTCGGCGCGGGTTCGCGCATCTTTGCGGAAACCGCCGAGAACGCTCGAAGTGATCGTTTTCGCGCCCGGTTTTTTGACGCCGCGAAGCGTCATACAAGTATGTTCGGCTTCGATCACGACCATCACGCCGAGCGGTTGGAGCTGATCGAAAAGCGTCTGCGCGATCTGCTGCGTCAGGCGTTCCTGAACTTGCAGACGACGCGCAAAAATCTCGGCGATCCGCGCCAGTTTCGAGAGTCCGACGATCCGCCCGCCTTTCGGAATATACGCAATATGACATTTCCCGACAAACGGCGCAAGGTGATGTTCGCACACCGAAGCGATCGAAATATCCTTGACAATGACCATTTCGTCGTGCGAATCGCCCGGCAGCGGAACGATGTGCGAAGCCGCATCTTCCCACATTCCCTCGGTCAGTTCGGCATAGAACTGCGCGACACGTTCGGGCGTTTTGAGCAACCCGTCGCGGTCGGCATCTTCGCCAATGCCTTCTAAAATCAGGCGGACGCCCTTTGCTATTTTTTCAAGATCGATTTTTTTCTTTTTTGACAATTAATATTACCTCATTTTTTTACCGCAATAATGGACTTTATCATTCCAAACTTTTTCTCCGTGTGAACCACAGCGTCGGGAAATAGTTCTTGTAATTGCTTTTGGTCCAATAAATTATAATCGGGAATCGTCTTTTTTATCCAAAACCGGTTGCTGAATTTTATCACTTTTACAAATAAAGGACGCGGAATGCTGCCGACAAACGGCAGCCACGAATGACTTTCGATCACAAAATTTCGATTCGGCGTCTGCACGAAATATTTTTTTCCGACGCGCTGAAGCTCTTCGGCAAATAACTTTTGCTTGATTTCGGAAATCTCGCGAAATTTCTGACCGTCGGTGATTTCCCACATTTCATCTTTTGAAACCGTTACGTGTTCGATCACCGACGAACAATAAACGATGTCGAAAAAATCATCTTCAAACGGAAGTTTTCCAGTTTCATCAAGCAATACGGGCTGAAATCCAAATTGCTCTTTGCCGGATTCGATCGCCGCCGCGTCAATATCGGCGATGAAAACATTTTTTGAATCTATATTTGTGCCCGCTAAAACGGAATTGATATTCGTTCCGCTTTCCGAACCGACATCGAGAATCCGCGTTTTATAATCAAACCGAAAAAACGAACGAAACATTGCCGCTCTTTTCGCGCGCGCTTTTTTTGATAATTTGAGAACAAAATTTTTGATCAAAATATATTTTTCCGAACTTCGGCTTCAACTTCGCGCAAAGGCAAATTTTCGCGCTTCGCTATTTCCTTTAAGGTTTCAAATTCCGGCTTGATATTAACTATTTTTCCGCCAAAACGCGCGATCTTGACCGCAACATCGCCGAATTTTGTGTTGACGGTTGAAATTTCACGCACCAGACATATTCTCTGAAATTCTTTAACCCGCACGCCGAGCGTCGTTGTTTCGTTAACAAGCAGCGCAATAAATTTATCTTTATCGTCATCCTTACAAAGGATCGAAACAAGGGTTGCCGGACGATTTTTCTTCATCTGAATGGGAGTAAACCAGCAATCCAAAGCGCCGATTTCGAATGCTTTTTCCAAAACGTAACCCAAAATTTCCGGCGAAATATCATCGAGATTCGTTTCTATTTGTAACAGATTTTGGTTCAAGGTTTTTGGTTTTCGGTTTTCGGTTTTTGCAAAATTTTCCGCCGTTTTTCCTTTTGAAGGCGGCGAAATTTCGCCGATCATCAAACGCAGGGCGTTCGGAAAATCTTTGTAATCGCGAGTTCCCGCGCCGTATGCTGTTTTTTCGACGATCATTTCCGGCAAATTGCCGTAAGAATCGCAAACGCTAGAAATGATCGCCGCGCCGGTCGGCGTGATCAATTCGCCCTCAATCTCGGTCGAATAGATCGGAATATTTTGCAGAAGTTCAGCGACCGCCGGCGGCGGAATCGGAAATTTCCCGTGCGCCATTTTGGCAAAACCGCTGCCGACATGGATCTTTGAACAAATAAATTTTTCGATTCCGAGCATTTCAAAACCGATGCACGCACCGACGACATCGATGATCGCATCCATCGCGCCGACTTCGTGAAAATGCACTTTTTGAATTTCGATCCCATGAATTTTCGCTTCAGCTTTGGCAAGGCGCGTAAAAATTTCGACGGCGCGTTTTTTGACCGAATCGGCAAGCCGCGAATTGTTGATTATTTTTTCGATCGTCGAAAGATGGCGATGCGTTTTTTCGTCCGGAACTTTAACTTTGGCGTGAATCGCCGAAATTCCCGATTTATCTTTTTTTGTAAATTCGATCTCGAAATCCGCCGCGTCGAGCAGACGGAGCTGCTCGACCAATTCATATTCATCAACGCCAAGCGCGACCAGTGCGCCGAGAATCATATTCCCGCTCGCGCCCGCGAAACAATCGAAATACAAAGTTTTCATAAAATTAAGAGTCTAAAGTCCAAAGTTTCAAAGGTCAAAGTCTGCGTTTCATTCTTTCACGTCCTTTGCGTTATACTTACTCTTTTTCTTTAACGAATTTTTTGAGGACGATAATTGAAGTGAGTTTTTCCGAATTACAAAACACCTTGCGCGAAAAGGTTCAGCAGACCGCAAAGGAAATATTTAATGTTGAAATAGAACAAGTTGCAGCAGAATTTCCGCCAAAAACGGAACTCGGCGATCTGGCGTTTCCGATCGCGTTCGAACTCGCCAAACGAATCAAACAAGCGACCGGCGAAAAACAAAATCCGCGAAACATCGCCGAAACATTGAAAGCCGCGCTTGAAAGTTTTGATTTCGTTGGAAAAGTCGAAGTCGCCGGCGCGGGTTATTTGAATGTTTTCTTTGACCGCGCCAAATTTTTGTCGGAAAACGCTGTTCAATCCAAAATCCAAAATCCAAAATCCAAAATCGAGAAGGTCTGTGTCGAACATACTTCGGTCAATCCGAACAAAGCCGCACATATCGGTCACGTCCGCAATTCAGTGCTCGGCGATACGTTCGTGCGAATCCTGCGCGCCAACGGAAAACGCGTCGAAATCCAGAATTACATCGACAATACGGGCGTGCAGGTCGCCGATGTCGTCGTCGGTTTCGTCCATTTACGAAAAATGGATCTCGCGCAAATTATCGAGCTTGACGCGAATTTAGAAACCACATTCGATTTTTATTGCTGGGAGCTTTACACGGAAGTTGGCAAATTTTACGCGGAATCGGAAGAAAATTTAAAACTCCGCGCCGGGGTTTTGCACGAACTCGAACGCGGGACCGGCGATATTTATGAGCTTGCCGATTATGTCGCGACGCGCAATGTCGAATGTATCTTAAAAACGATGAATCGGCTCGATATTCGCTACGATCTGCTGCCGCGCGAATCCGAGATTCTCCATCTACATTTCTGGCAAAAAGCCTTTGAATTGATGAAAGAGCGCGGCGTGATCCATCTCGAAACGCAGGGTAAAAACGCCGGTTGTTGGGTAATGCCGTTTGATTCGCACACCGCGAACGAAGACCACGAAGCCGACAAAATTCTCGTCCGATCAAACGGAACTGTTACTTACACGGGCAAAGATATTGCTTATCAAATGTGGAAACTCGGGCTTTTAGGTTTGGACTTTAACTATAAACATTTCCACACTTACGCTGACGGCAAAGAAGTTTTTATCACGACGCTTGAAAAAACCGGTGTCGAAAAAGAATTCGGTCACGGAGAAACTGTCTATAACGTCATCGACACGCGCCAATCTTATCCGCAGGAAATTGTCCGCAAGGGCGTCGCGGCAATTTTCCCTGAAAAAGGCGAAGCGGCAAGCGTTCATCTCAATTATGAAATGGTCGCGCTTTCGGTTTCCGCCGCCGAACAACTCGGTTTGAATTTATCGGACGAAGACAAAAAACGTCCCTTTATTGAAATGTCCGGACGCAAAGGTTGGGGCGTCAAAGCCGATGATCTGATCACGCGTTTGGAAGAAAACGCGCTCGCCGAAGTTTCCAAGCGCAATACGGAAATGTCCGTCCAAAAGCATCAATTGATCGCGCATCAGATCGCGGTCGGCGCACTTCGCTATTTTCTATTGAAATTTACCAAAAACACGGTCGTTATTTTCGATTTCAAAGAAGCTCTCGCTTTTGAAGGTGAAACCGGCGTTTATTGCCAAAATGCGGCAGTCCGGTTTAATTCGATCTTCAAAAAACTTGAAGAAAACGCGCTTGAAAATGCACAAAATGTTATTTCAATCTCTGATTCAAATATTTCTGAAATATTTGAATCAGAGATCGGCAATGACATTTGGTCGCTGGTCACTTTGGCTTCACGGCTCGAAGAAACAATTTCGCAAGCCGCGATCGCCACCGAACCGGCGATTTTGGCGAAATACAATTTTAATCTGTCAAAAGCAATGCATTTGTTTCATCATAATCATCGGATAATTGCTGAAGAAAATGCCGACAAACGCGCTGTTTTGATCGTCATTGCGAATTTAGCGCGGCGTGCTTTAACTTCAGGATTACACACAATGGGAATCGAAGTTCCCGAAAGAATGTAATTCGATTTTGGATTTGAGATTTTGGATTTTTGATTGGCAGGCAATTTGCAATAACTCAATAATAGTTTGGAAGTTTGGATGTTTTAGCCGTATTTTATTGGCAAACCGCCAAACTTTACAGGCATTTTGCAAAAATATTTTTAAGAGAATTTTATGTTAATTGTTATGAAACACGACGCGACTCAGAATGAGATTGAGCGCGTTCTCGAAATTATTACACATCTCGGTTTCCGCCCGCACACGATGCCCGGCGCATCCCGGACGGCGATTGGCATTACCGGCAACAAAGGCGCGGTCGATCCGACGCATTTTGAAAATCTCCCGGGCGTTTCTGACGCGATCCGCGTCACGAAACCTTATAAACTGATTTCAAAAGATCTGCGTCCCGAAAAATCGATTATCAAGGTTGGTAACGCAACCATCGGCGGCGATGAACTCGCGATGATCGCCGGTCCGTGCGCGGTCGAAACGGTCGAACAGGTTTTTCAGGTTGCCGAAGTGGTCGCTAAAAGCGGCGCCAAATTCTTTCGCGGCGGCGCCTTCAAACCGCGCACTTCGCCCTATGCATTTCAGGGCAAGGGTGAAGACGGTCTGAAAATTTTAGCGGATGTGCGCGACCAATACGGACTCAATATCGTGACCGAAGCAATGGACGAGCGCGGTATCGATCTGGTCGAAAAATACGGGGATTGTATTCAAATCGGCGCGCGCAATATGCAGAATTTTTCCCTTCTGAAATATGTCGGGCAAACGCGCAAACCCGTTTTATTAAAACGCGGAATGGCAGCAACTTTAGATGAGTTTCTGCTCGCTGCCGAATATATTATGGCGGAAGGAAATTACGATGTGATCCTGTGCGAACGCGGGATTCGGACATTCGGGACACACGCCCGCAACACTCTGGACCTGTCGGTCGTGCCGGCTGTTCAGAAAATCACTCATCTTCCGATCATCGTCGATCCTTCGCACGGAACCGGCAGAAATTATATGGTCAATCCGCTCGCACGCGCCGGCGTCGCGGTTGGCGCCGACGGATTGATCATTGAAGTTCATCCGTGTCCTGAAGAAGCTCTTTGCGATGGTGCCCAAGCCCAAACTCTTGAGCAGTATGTTGAACTTTACGGGCAGGTTAAGGCAATTCACGAAATTCTTGCGAAAGAAGAAATGGCAATTGCATTGGCTTAAATTTAAAAAGGACGCATTTGACAAATGCGTCCTTTTTTTATACTTCGACCACCTTTTCTCTAAACCATTCAACCAATTCTTCTTCGCTTACATTGCCCTCAGCCAACTTCAAAAAGATTAAATATTTTGCTTCTTGTGAAGCATTTAATTTATAACCGTTTAATAAAAGAAAAGTTCTGGCAACAATTAACGCCGTTCGCTTATTTCCGTCAATAAACGGATGTTTTTTGGCGATCCCGTCCGCCAGTCTCGCGGCAAGCGCGGAAATTAGCAGATTTTTTTCACTATAAGCCAACAAATTATGAGGTCTCGCAAGTGCTGATGATAGTAAATTTTCATCACCTAAACCGTCGCCGCCGCCGTGTTCGGCAATTTGACCTTTGTGAATAGCGTGAATTGTTTCTTCCAAAAGCCATTTAATTTCAGGCATATTTATTCGGCAAGTTTTCGTAGTGCATCACGGTCTTCGCGCATTACTTGTTCAGCAAGATTCATTTGCTGAGCAACTTCAGGGTTGTAAGCGGTTTGTTCAATTCCTTTTGATGTCTCGATGGCAAAAAGCGGATCGCTATTTGAAACACGAAGTTTTTCAAACAATTCCTACGGTAAAATCACACCTGTCGAATTTCCGATCATCGAAATTTTAATTTGCCGGACATAATTTTTCTCCGCACAAAATATAACAAATCTTCTAACTTGTAAACGAACGTAAAAAAACGCGCATGTTTTTCCCGAAACAAGCGCGTTTTTTTACCTTTCGTTTTGCCTTTTGCCTATTTTGCCAAACGAAGTCTTAGTAAACCGTAAAATTGAATGTAGCAACTGATCATCGCTGTCATAATTAAAAGCGTCATTGGCAAAAATTTAAACATGTCCGGTAAAATGCCGAGCGATTGCTTAAACATCACACCAATCGAGATTGCAAAAACAGAGATCAAACTTCTTCCGAGAACCCAACTCCCAAAATGCGGTTTTTCTTCCGGCGAGAGGAAATAAGGAAGGATTACCAACATTAAAAGGACGACCGCAAATAAAATCGTGTCGAGTGCGAAATTGTTGATGATCTGACCGAATTCAACTGCTAAAAAGAAAAGGACAAAAGTCGTGTCGATCGCAAAATTTTTGTCGACCGCCGATTCGCGTTCAATCTGTCCGATTTGCGTAAATGTTTTCATATATTTTAGTTTAGATCGAAAACCCTGCTAAAAACTGACGCTTAAACTTCAAGCAATTGCCCAAAACTTTTATTTTACGGGCTTTTTGAACTGTGAATAAGCGACCCGGAAAAGTTCCGAAAGCGCTTTTGCAGTTTCCGGTGTCAGATTTTTATCGGCACGAAGATGGGCTTCAACTATTTCCGGCGTCGCTTCGTGCGGATAATATATTACAGGTTCAATCGCCTGTTCATTCCCGGTTTTTTTCATCACCCGATCGACCGGCATATCAAGCCAGCTCGTCAAACGCGCAATATTGTCCGCATCGGGTTTACCGGTCCCGTTTTCGATTCGCGATAGCGTCGAAGCTGAAACAAGTGTCACATCAGCAACATCACGCAAGCTTAAACTCAATTCTTCGCGGCGGCGTTTGATTGCTCTGCCCAATTCCATTGTATTAATCAAACTTTCATTTTTGAATGCCATATTTCTTTCTCCTCTTTTGCAAAGATTCAAATGCATTTGTTGCATCGGTCTTAACTCTGTTTCAAACATAGCACAAGAAAAATTTATATGCAACACTCCGTTTCACGCTTGCAACAAATAAATTCGTCTGATACTATGTTTCATAGATGAAACGGCTGCGTTTTATTTGATGGTGAAGTATTTGATTTTGAATTTGTTTTGAGTTGGGTTTGAAAACTATTTTTTTTACAACAAAGACAAATTCGATTTTTTTGGAGAAAAGTAATGACAGCAATAGCACAAGAAAAAAATTTAACGGAGAAGCGTGAAAAACGTGCCAAATCGATTGCGGCAATGGGTTTAGTGAATCGTGAAAATGATAAATTCCGCGTTTTAACGCCAAGTTTGCGCGGCAAACAAACCACTTATGAAGTTTGGCGTGATGCGGACGGCAAAATCCGTTGTAATTGTTTGGAGTTTGAAGAAGCGGCTGTCACGGATTCGGCATTTCGGTGCGAACACATATTAGCGGTGAAATACGCATTGGTCGCCAAAAATACCGAACCGTCAACGAAACAACCGATTAAAGTTTCGACCGAGATTGAAATTGTTTCAAACGACAAAAGCGTAACTGAGTCGGGTGCGTCCACACCCGGCGAACAGAAGACTGTTGAAAATTCGGCGGATGTTTCGGAAGACGGACAATCTGAAACAGAAGAAGCTGATTTACAACAACTTACGAACACACAAGGAGAAAATACAATGACACAGGAAACTTTAAGAGAAATGCCGTTTTTGACGGCAGAGGCGGCGGGACAGGAAGCCTTTGATGCGCCGAATAATGTTTTGAATTTTACATCAACCCTCAAAGAACTGCGGAAAAATGTTGACCCGAATCTGGTCAAGCAGCGCGAAGGCTGGCGCGACCGCAACGGCAACACGCACTATGTTGATTATGTTGAATGGCATACAGTTGCGGATATTTTGGATTCAAACGCGCCGAATTGGTCGCACGCCGTCAAAGATATTCGACAAATCGGTGATATTTTCACGGTCACGGTCGCGATCACGATCAATGGCGTGACCCGCGAAGGAATCGGCACCGGAACGGCTGATTCCGAACTTGGGATTAAAAAAGCCGAACACGACGCACTCAAACGAGCCGCCGTCAAATTCGGAATTGCCCGCGATCTTTATAAACGAGAATCCGAAGTTATCGAACGCGACGGAGCCGTTCAGCCGCCAACCGATCACGGCGGTTTACCTTCCAATCCGATTGCCCGTTCGTTGTCTGATTTGGTCACAGCCAAACAACTTGGAATGATTCGCGCGATTTCACGCGAAATCGGAGTGGATGCCGACGATGAATGCAATGCGATTATGCAATGCAAAACCGACGAACTTTCGAAAAAAGCAGCTTCGGGTTTGATTCAGCATTTGCAGGATTTACAGAAACAGCAAGAAGCCGAAACAAATGTTCCATTGCGACGGGCAAGCTAAAAGTTAAACGGCTGTTATAATTTAGAGCCGTTTTCGAAAGGTTGAGTTGTGAAAACCGTCTGCTTTCTCCATGAAGCTAAAGCCACCTCATTCACAACTCAATCCTCATTTTTTTCAGACGTGTTTTGATACTTTTTGTTTTCTTTGACATCGTGTTATATTTTCATTCGATATAGATTTAAATTACCCCTGAGAGTTGAATCTAATCGCTTGCCCCTAATTCATAAAAATAAACACAATTGAGAGGAAAATAAAATGGCAGGAAAATTTGAAATTAAGCAGTCAACAAATGGCAAATTTCACTTCAATTTGAAGGCTGGAAACGGACAAATAATTTTGTCCAGTGAATTATATGAATCAAAGGCAGCATGTCAAAACGGCATCGAATCCATCAAGAAAAACGGTGGTGAAGAAAAGCGTTTTGAACGTCGCGAGTCGAAAAACGGTGACCCGTATTTCATTCTAAAAGCCGGAAACGGACAGGAAATCGGTAGAAGTGAAATGTATTCGGGTAATGCGGCGATGGAAAATGGCATTCAATCTGTGATAAAGAATGCGCCCGATGCCGAGATCGTCGATACAACCGGAGCCTGAAATTTAAGATAAAATTTGCCTCTGAGGAGTTATCAAAAACCGCAGAGATACGAGGTTTTATAATTTCGTGTCTCTGCGGTTTTTCTTTCTAAACAAACTAAAATTAAGGAGATTATTTTATGTCAGAAAATCAGAAGGCAGCACAAGCATTAACGATGCCGAAAACCGGCGAATTTTGTTGGACGGAAATAGCAACCGACAATCTTGAGGCGTGTCGTAATTTTTACACCGAAGTTTTTGGTTGGAAATTTACAAAAAGTGATGCGACCGGTGCGGATATGCAATATCTTGAATTCGGAACGGACGCCGGTAAACCGGTCGGCGGAATGTTTGAAATGAAACCTGAATGGTATGGCGGAGAAATGCCCGCACCGCATATAAATATTTATGTAGCAGTTGACGATTCAGACAAAACCGCCAGCAAAGCGTTTGAGTTAGGCGGCACGATCGTTTCGCCGCCTGAAGATCTTCCGAAGGTCGGCAGAATGTGTCAAATTGAAGACCCGATCGGCGCAAAGTTTTTTATCATCGCACTTAAACGTTAAAGGAGAAATTCGATGAGCATTCCTGAAACGATGGACAAATTGGTTGGTAAATGGTGCGGAATCAACCGTTTATATACGATTTGGATGGAAGATAATCCCGTTCGTGAAACTGATTCGGTTGCCGAAATTGAATTAACGGCGCGAGGAAGATTTTTGAAAATTGAATACGACTGGACATTCGATAATTCAGTGCAGGAGGGATTGATATTAATCGGAAACGAAAAAGATTCCGATTTAATCAAAGCATTTTGGATTGATTCGTGGCATTTGGGCGACAAATTTATGGTTTCGGACGGAAACCGAGATAAAACCGGTTCGATTTCGTTGAATGGATATTATGCGGTTCCTGATCATCCCGATTGGAGCTGGCGAACAGTAATCGAACTTGGGCGCGAAAATTCATTGAAAATCATTATGCATAACATTTCACCCGAAGGCGAAGAAACCTTGGCGGTCGAAATGGAACTAAAAAGACAAAAATAACTAAAAGGAGATAAAGAAAATGGCTGAATTTACAAAACCAAAACACGGCGAAATTTGTTGGCGCGAAATGAGCACGCAAAATTTGGGCAAGGCAATTGAATTTTACCAAGACCTGTTCGGCTGGAAGCTCGAACAAGCCAACACCACCGAAATGCCTTATAAAGAAGTTCATTCCCACGATAAAGCGGTTGGGGGAATGATGGAAATAAACGATTGCTGGGGCGAAAATTGGGAAAAGATTCCGTCAGCGTGGATGACCTACATCGCTGTTGATGATGTTGTCGAATCTATTGAAAAAATTAAAACCTTTGGCGGCAGTATTCGCGTTGAACCGTTCGACGCGCCGGGAGTTGGCAAAATGTCTGTTGTTTTAGACCCGAGCGGAATTGCTGTTTCGATAATTCAATTTTTTCAAGAATAAGGTTCTGATCAAAATAATGAAAAAGTTAAAGAAGTGAGAAAACTCGCCTCTTTAACTTTTTCATTTTCTGGTTTTATTATTTTTTCTCTCCAAATTAAAGATCAGGTTAAAAACTGTAATGACTGCCTATCGCTTTACGGCTGAGCCATAAAATCCACGTCCGTTAATTCATCAAGCATTGTCACAACTCGCGTGTCCGGCTCAAATGTAAAGCGTTTTGAAACGATTCTTAAAATATAGATTTCGCCAACCCTGATTTCTTCAAATTTGTAATAGCCGAAGGATTTTGAGTGAACGGACCTAATTTCTCCGGTCGAAGCAGTTGTCAGCGAAATAATGGCGTTTCTGATGCCGCTGCCGTCGGCGGTTAAAATTCGACCGCTGATCGAAGCATTGACGGCGGTCGGCGCGAGCGGCGTGAAATTCCAAAAACCCGAACTAACGGCAAAGATCCCGCCGCTGATTGCCCCCGGCGCAGCCGTTTGTCCGCTGGTCGAATCAACGGCGGAATTACCGCCCTCCGCTTGCCGGTTTCCGCCTGACGTGACAACCGATTGGGTGATTTGAAAGATGCCGCCGCTTTGACCGAAAATTGATGTCAGATTGACTGCCGACAAAAGCGCGATAAAAAGCAAAATTCTTTGTCTCTTTTTCATGATAAATCTCCTTTTCTACGGACACGCGACCGCCGCCAGAACCATCGCGCCCGCGTTGTCAATCGAAAGTAATTTGCAAGTCGCACCGTCAGGCGATTTTAGAATAATTCCCTGACCGGGCGAACCGACCAGAAGATTGCCGCCCGCAATTTTCAGCTTCGGCGCGGCGGTCGTCGTTTGACCGCTCCACGACGCATCATATCCTGCAACCAAAGGCGTTATTCCCGTGCCGTCGGCATTCATCACGTTTATCTGAAGATCTAAATTGAAATTGGTAAAGGCAATCTTATTGCCGTCAGGACTAAATACGGGTTTTGTCGCAAAGGTCTTCTGACTTGCGAGATAGGTTAATCGCGTTTGGTTTGCGCCGTCGGCGTTTATCACATAAATGTCAAAACCATTGTCGGGCGGCGACATCTGGAAAACAATATTGCTGCCGTCGGGACTAAACGACGGCGCAAGAGACCTGGCGTTCGGGACATTAGTCAGAGCAGTTCGGTTTGTGCCGTCGGCGTTCATCACATAAATTTGCTTATTGAAACTAAAAGCGATTTTATTGGCGCCGGGACTAAAAACCGGAAACTCGCTCAACCCGACGGTGTTCGTCAGATTAATTTGATTCGTGCCGTTGGCGTTCATCACGTAAATATCAAAATAGCCGTTGATCGGCGCGGCGGAGAAAACAATCTTGCCGCCGTCGGGACTGAACGACGGATAGGCTTCGTTGTAGTTGAAATTGCCGCCGTTGTAAGTTAAGCGGGTTTGATTCGTGCCGTCGGCGTTCATTGTGTAAATTTCAGGATTGCCGGTGCGGTCGGAAACGAAAACGATTTTACCGCCGTCCCGACTAAACGCCGGTTCTTTATCATTACTTATACCGTCGGTCAGACAAGTTTGATTCGTGCCGTCCGGGTTTATCACGCAAATCCCTGTATCGCCAACAAAAACAATCTTTCCCTGAGCGGCGCAGGCAATCGGCAAAATGAGCAAAAAGATTACCGGAAATAAAAGGGTAAAGAATCGGTCGCGGAATGTTTGTCGCCATTTCATATATTTCTTCTCATTTCGATAAAAAAATCGTCGTCGCTTAGGGGCAAGCGATTGACGTTAAAGCTATCGCTCCGGCGGCATCAATTGAGAGCAGTCGGCAAGTGTTTCCGTCGGGCGATTTAAGAATAATTCCGCTGCCGGGCGTGTCGAGTAAAATGTTGCCGCCCGTTACGTCCAACTTCGCTCGCGGCGCATTTGTGCCAATGCCGAAGTTGCCCAAGACAAAACCGTCGCCCGTAACTTGCGAGCTATTCGCCGTCAGCGTTCCGCCGACCGTGCCGTTGCCGGCAATGTTGAAATTCGCGCTTGCCTGCGGCGTCGTTTGATTGAGAATGGCATTGACGCTGCCAGTCGAAGCGGTTGTTTGAATCGTGCCGTCGGGAAATTTCACGCCGCCGAGCGTCGTTTCGATCAAACCGACCACAGTTAATTTCGAGTTCGGCGTTGAAGTGCCGATGCCGACGTTGGTGTTGTTGCCCAAAATCAAAGAATTGCTCTGCGAAACCATAGAATTTGCGCCGATGGCGGTTGCGTTGGTGAGATTGTTTGCGCCGACATTAGAAAGGCTGCCGATTAGAGTATTACCGCTTCCGGTGGTATTTAAAGTACCCGCGCCCGTCCCGAAAAAAGAATTATTTCCGCCGGAAATCGTGGCATTACCGGAACCGACTCCGAAGAATGAGTTATTGTCGGCAACCGTGTTCGCTTTGCCTGCGCCGCCGCCGAAAAAAGCGTTGAAAATGCCGGTCGTATTGGCACGTCCGGCTTCACCGCCAAAAAATGCGTTGCAACAACCCGTGCTGTTTTCACCGGCGAAGGCTCCGAAATATGCAGTATAACTGGCATTCACGTTGGATTTGCCCGCGCCGCGTCCAAAGAAGGTGTTGAAGTTGCCTGTTTGATTAGTAAATCCGGCTTCCGTGCCGACGAAGGTGTTTTCCGTTCCGGTTGTATTCACTGCACCAGAATTCATTCCGACAAAAGTATTATTATTTCCGGTTGTGTTCAGATTGCCTGCTTGTCGTCCCAAAAATGTATTAAAACTTCCGCTCGTATTTTGCCGCCCCGCGCCGCTTCCGAAGAAAGCGTTTCGTTCGCCATCAATATTGAATTGACCGGCGAGATTCCCGACAAAGGTGTTGGCAACGCCGGTCGTATTTGAATAACCGGCGAAATAACCGGCAAAAACATTGTTTGAGCCTGAAATATTGTTAAATCCGGCTTCGTCGCCAACGAAAGTGTTATAGTTTCCGGTCGTATTAAAATGTCCGGCTGAATTGCCGAAAAATGAATTTTGAAAGCCGACTGTTGTTGACATTCCCGTCTGGTCACCGAAGAAGGAATTTGCATACCCGACGGTGTTTGACTTTCCGGCTTCGCGCCCAAAAAAAGCATTGAAATATCCGGTCGTGTTGCTCAGTCCGGCAGAACTGCCGAAGAATGCGTTGCCGTTCGCAATGTTGTTGCGTCCGGCATCGCGCCCGAAAAACGAATTGTCGCTGCCCGTTACGTTTACCGCGCCCGAACTCGTGCCGACAAAAGTGTTATTCGTGCCGGTCGTGTTTTGTTCGCCCGCGCCCGCGCCGAAAAATGCGTTGAAGCTGGCGGTATTATAGTATCCGGCAAAACGTCCGACGATAGTATTGAAATAACCTGTTTGATTCGAGAATCCAGCGCCATTGCCGACCAACGTATTGCCGCCGCCCGTTGTGTTTGAGCCGCCCGCTTCCGTGCCGAAGAATGAATTTTCAAAGCCCGTCTTATTTTGCAGTCCCGTGTTTGCGCCAAAAAAGGAATTTGCGCCGCCAATAGTGTTTGCGTTGCCCGCGTTCACACCGAAAAATGCGTTGAAAGAGGCGGTATTATAATATCCGGCGCGGTCGCCGAAGAAAGCATTGCCGCTACCGCTGACGTTACTGAAGCCCGCGCTGCCGCCGAAGAAAGTATTAACGCCGCCCGTTGTGTTGCTGCCGCCGGCATTGTCTCCGAAAAAAGAATTGCCAGCCCCTGTCGTGTTGTTTATTCCGGCTAACGCTCCGAAGAATGAGTTGAAAAGACCGCTCGTATTCGACCTTCCCGCATTTGTGCCGAAGAATGAATTGTTAAAACCCGTATTCGACTGTCCCGCACCGAACCCGGCGAATAAATTAGTGCCTGTCGGTGCGCTCAAAATCCGCTGACCGCCAAGATTGTATTGCGTCGCCGCATTGACCGTGTCGAGTGAGAGCGAGCCGCTCACGGTCAAACCACCGGCGATTGAGACGTTCCCGCCCGCGTCCTGTTGGACGAACAGAGAAGAATCAACGCCGCCGAGCTGCGCCGTATTATCTGCTGTCCGGCTTTTTATCGAATATGGCGCGGCGAGAATTTCCTGACGCGGACTTAAATCCGTGTAAGCGTCGCCCACATTTACTTTGACGGAGATTTGCAAAGAGCGATTCGCGCCCGGAAACGCCATCGCGCCGAAATCGAGGCTCGTGTTAAAAATGCCGTTCGTGACCGTTAATGTCTGGTCAAGAGTTGCGCCGGGAATCGCCGCGCCGTTTTCATCAAATAATGTAAATCGAAAGAACCGCGTTCCGGTAACCGGACTCCCTACTTCGCTCAAGCGTCCCTGATATGAAAACGCCGTTGTCTGCGCGAGAGCCGTCAAACTACATAAGACTAAAATCAAAATCACCATCGAAAGTTTTTGAAACTTCATAATTTGCTTTCTCCATCAACTAAAAATTTTTTACTCTTTTCTCTACGGTTCAGCTATAAAATTTAATTCCGTCAATTCTTCGAATACGCTGACGACTTGCGGCGCGAACAAATAGCGTTTTGAAACGATACTGAAAATGTATGTTTCGCCCACTGCCACGTCATTAAAGCGGTAATAGCCAAAAGTATTTGACAACGCAAGCTGGGTTTCGCCGTTCGGCGCGGTCAACATAACCCGCGCTCTGACGATGGCGTTCCCATTTGCAGCCAAAACCCGCCCGCCGACCGAAACGCTTGCCGCGGTTGGAGCCGTCATCGCAATTAGCTGAAGACCGGCAAACAAAGTGCCGGCAGTATTACTCTCAAATTGAGTAAAATCAGTATTATCATTTTGCACGCCGACAGTTTGCTGTGCGCCGTTGACCGATATTGCGCCGTAGATAATTTCAAACCGGTTCAAGCCTTCAAATAACCGGACTTCAAAATTCACAGATTCGCTGGTATTGCTAAATAAAACGGTGCGCCACTCGATATTAAAAATACGATTGGGAGCCGTGCCTGAAACTGAAGTGTAGATTCCGCCGCCCGGCTGGTCAGTCCTTAAATCATTCTGCATAGCGAGAATCGTGTTGGTGAAGCGGAAATCGGGCAAAGCGTCAGATCCGGCAAATGTGGCATTGCCCGTAAATTGAATATTGCCATTTGCGCCAACATTCGCAGTTGTATAACCGATGCCGTAAAGATTAAATGAAAACGGCAGCGTAACGCCGGTAACACAGTCATCACAGTGACTTCCCGTATCGGTTGCGCCGGAAACGACGGCTGCCGTTCCCTGCTGAAAAGTATAGGTTGACACGGCGAAAGTTACGGTCGAAGCCAAGCCGATAATCATAATCGTCACCATCGGAATTAAAAGTTGAAACGAAGCTCGGTTTGTCGTAAATAATTTCAAATCATTGTTCTCCTGCTAAGAGGTTGAATATTTGATTAATCTCCACTACCGATTGTTTAACCATTGAGCCGTCTTGGTATGACAATTTATGAATCGGCTCAAACGTTCGGGAAGCGACTGACAGGTATTGTTTTTTCAAATAGTTTTGTCACTAACTATCAATTCAATCCTTCTCACAATCCAACGATTAGAGGACAAGATCAAAAAGCTCAAGAGACAAAAACTGCCTTTTGAGCTTTTTGACTTTTACATTATTAAGGCACAAAAGCATTAGGAACAGGTTGGTCGCCCGTGATGCCGAAAGTAACAATCCCGACTCCCGCCGTTGTTTGATTGAGAAACCACGTCGAATTTGACGGGCGGAAAACCGCTGTGTCTGTTTTGCCGTCGCCGTCATAATCGCCCGGCGCGGGAATATCGCCCGCCGCTCCGAAGGGGAATGAAAAGAATGAATTGTCTTCCGAACGCAAGATAAACCAGAAACCCGTGCTTGGACGGAAAAATGCGATGTCCGCCTTACCGTCACCCGTGTAATCTCCGGGCACGGGTTTATCGGTTGACGAGCCGAATTGCAGCGCGGCAGTTTGTCCCGTCGAACTCTTTGAATACCACCATTCGCCAACCGTCGGTCGCCAGATGGCGATGTCCGCCTTGCCGTCGCCGTCGTAATCCGCCGGCACGGGTTGATCGCCCGAGGCGCCGAACGATGCGATGGTCGTACCGCCGTCTGATGAACGCGAGATAAACCAGGTCGCGACCGACGGACGAAAGACCGCCGGGTCGGTTTTGCCGTCGCCGGTAAAATCGCCGGGCACGAGTTTGTCGGTGGATTGTCCGAATTGAAGCGCCGCGTTGCCGCCCGTCGAAGATTTCAGATACCACCACTCACCGACCGTCGGGCGAAAGATTGAAACATCCGTTTTTGAGTCGCCGTCAAAATCAAATGGCGCGTGGGCAGTCAGCAGATTTGTCCAGAAACCGCTTTGCAGATTGTAGTTTCCGCCGCTCGAAGTTTGTCCGGCGAACGGCTGCCCGACGGTATCTAAGAGCGAATAGCTGCCTCCTCTTGTCAAAACTCCGCCGACTGATGCGGTTTGCTGTTCTGAATAAACGGGCGCGATACCGCCGAC
>JBBQOA010000014.1:0-18033 GCA_038330465.1 Pyrinomonadales bacterium | reverse complement strand
TGTTTCGTGATGCCGGATTACCGATTTGTAAATACGTTTGGTTTTTGCGAAGCGAATGGGAAGACAGCGAAGATGCGACAATCAACCAAATCGAAACGAAACTCGGCTATCCTTGTTTCGTCAAACCGGCAAATTTGGGTTCATCAGTCGGTGTTTCTAAAGCAACCGACAAACCTTCATTACGCGAAGCAATTTCGCTTGCCGCCCAATACGACCGGAAAATAATTGTCGAAGAATGTCTGGATATGCGTGAAATTGAATGTTCGGTGATGGGAAACAACCAACCGCAGGCAAGTTTGCCGGGTGAATATCTGATTCGTGACACAAGCAAAAAGTTTCTCGATTATACCGAAAAATATGCCGGAACGGGTAATAACGAGTTTGTCGTTCCCGCACCGATTTCCGAAGAACTGACAAAAAAGATTCAGCAGATGGCAATTACCGCATTCAAAGCAATTGACGGCGCCGGTTTTGCGCGGGTAGATTTCTTTTTGCGAAGCGATACGGGCGCCTTGCTGGTCAATGAGATCAATACGATTCCGGGTTTGACCGATGCCTCAGGTTTTCCGAAAATGTGGGCTGGAACAAATGTCGAATTTTCGCAAGTGATTGACGCGCTGATCACATTGGCAATCGAAAGACACGCGGATAAATCAAGAAATAAAACGAGTTATTGATAATATTTGAAAGTTGTATTAGTTTGCCGTGGCAGATAATTCAGGCAATTTCTCTTTTTTGCCAAACATTTTGAAAACAGCGCCGACTTTAATTATTATTTGGGTGCATTGTAGCCTTTGCGCGTTCTGACACAAAGGTCTGTTTTTGTTGTTTTTATTTCGATCGTACGCCATTTGCCGTTCCTTGCAGAGTTAGTTGGTTGATAGCCGAGTGTGTATTGAACGCCGAGTTCTTCGACGATGTTTTTGAATGCATCGCGGAGGGCGATTCCGCCGGGCGTGGCAATGAATTTACCGCCTGATTTTTCGGCAAAGGTTTTTAACGCGCCCTGACTTTGCATTCTTTCTTTGCCGTTTGCGTCGATCGCGCTCATATCAACCGTGTAAATTGTGGCACCTGCGGCAAGTGCGGCTTTTAATGCTTTGTCGGCGGAATGTCCGCTTTGCGTGTCGGCGCCGTCCGAAAGAACAATAATTGCGCGGCGTTTTTCACTCCGTTTTTCAAGTTCCTGCGCGGCTTTGTAAATCGCGTCGTTCAAGACCGTCATTCCATTGGATTTGATGTCAAAAATACCTTCGTAAATATCCCGACTGTTTGAAAAATCCTGCACAAGCGAGATCTTGGAATCGAAATTATAAATTGCCGTCACATCATCAGTTCGCAACCGGTCAAGAAACTGGATTGCCGCCGACCGTGCCAAACTTACGCGTTGCTCCATACTGCCTGAAGAATCGAGCAGAATGATTGCGGCAAACGGAGTTTTTTCCGCTTCAAAGAATTCAATTTTCTGCTCTTTTCCGTCTTCAAATATCTGAAATTGATTTTGCTTCAAACCGCTCACCGGCTTGCCTTTAATATCTGTAATTGTAGCATTTAGAACAACAATCGATGATTCAATCTGAATCGTGTCGTCATCGTTCTGACCGTTTGCAAAATTTGCAGTCAGGATAATACAGAGAAATGTTAGTAAAATAGTTCCGGGCATCGAAAAAGAAAAATTCACTTTCATTGTATTTTTTATCGAACAGACCTTCTAAATTCTAATTACCAAAACGAATAAATTTGACGAGCTTCAAAAGTACGTTAGCCGTTTGAATCGCAATCACCGAAACGCTGTAACGGGTTGATTTTTTTATCTCGTCAAATAATTGCGATGTTTTGGACTGCAATGTTTTTAAGGCGCTGATGACGGTCGTCGGATTTTCCGGATTGCTGACCGAATCGTTGTTGGATTGTTCCGAATCGTCTTCGCCCCCAAGTTCGCTTCTTATTTTTTTGACAAGTTTTTCCAGTCGAGCAAGTTTTTTCATGTCATCGTTGGAAATCCGATTTGAGGTGATAAACGATTTTTCGAGTTCGTCGCTCAGTTTGATGGCTTCTTGGCAGCGGTCTAAAAGCTCTGCAAAGTCTTTCTTGTCGCGTTCGATGCGTTGTTTGGCAAGGGTTTCTTTGATGTTTTTTGGTAAATCTTCTTTTTGCTCGGCACTTTTGCCGTTTGGCGTTGAAGCATCGATTTGCCCGAATGTTGCCGTCGCAAAAAGAAAAGCGAAAAGAATTGAAAAACAAATTGTGGAGACTCTGATAAACATCTTTACTTCATAAAGTTATTAGTTGTCGGATTTTGTGTTGTCGAGCGTTGTTCCGGTGACAAGTTCAACCAATTTAACTAAAAATTCATCTTCAGCCGAACCGCTCGATTGAAGAGTCGTCCATTCGGATTGCAGACCGTTTTCTGAACGTCCCTCAACTTTGGCGGTGACCGAGACATTATTTTGAATGCCGTCGATCGATTGAATTTCGATGATCAGAGTGTAACGTCCGCGAGTCCACGAAGTATCGGAATTCGGTAAAATTGCGTAGCGGTTCAATTCATTTTTGGTAATGACCGCGCCTTTTGCAAAAATAAATGGCTGCGTCACAATAATTCCGTCTTTCGGACGCGATGCCGAATCGTCAACTATTATTTTCTTAAGAAGCAAAACTTCCATCACGTCATCGACCAATACATCGCGGCGTGCATTCATTCGATATGGATTGTCCAAACGGTTGCGCAACTTAGTTTTATCTTTGCCCCAATCGATCGAGCGACCGCCGCCGCCGGATGTAGTTGTTTGGGTTGTTTTATTGGTGTTTTCCTTGATTTTATTGGTTTGCGTATCAATTCCTTTTTGTGTTTGGGCAAACACGGTGGTCGAACAAATGAGCGCGCAGGTGATTGAAAATAAAAGTTTTTTCATAATAATAATTTGTCTCTTTAAAATATAACGCAAAAAAGATTGGAAACCAAAGGTATGATGTTTTGAATATTTTGTTGGTTGTATTTTGCCGGTTTATATTTATTTTTTGTTGCGTTGTAATTCCCACAACATCAGATTTTTGAGAAATGCGTGATGGGCGGCGAACCGTGCGATGCAAAATCCGGCGAGCCCGTCGAGAAAGCCGAGTTTGAGAAAATAGGTTTGCACAAATGTCGTCAATCCGGCGGTCGCGGTCTTTAACGCGTTGGTTTCTTTGCCGTTCTGAAACATTTGTTCGGCGGCAAGCGGTGCGTATCGCTCGCCGATCATGCGGTGATGATGCGCGGCGTTTTCAATGCTGAAATGCAGAATATCGCCGTGCAATTTTTCAACTTTTCCTTCGACCGTCACCGATTCATGGATCAAAACATCCTTCCATTTCCCTTTTTTTCGGTTAAAAAATCGAAGCTGCCAATCGGGATACCATCCGCTGTGGCGAATTGGGCGATCCAGATAAAAGGAAAGTCTCGGTAATTTGTAGCCATCCGCCAAATTATTTGCGGATTCTTTGAGTTTGAGAATTTCGGCTTTCAGTTCATCGGAAACTTGTTCGTCGGCATCAAGACTGAAGACCCATTCATTTGTTGCCGCATCAACGGCGAATTGTTTTTGTTTAGAAAATCCGAGCCATTTTTGCACGATCACGCGCGCGCCGTGTGATTCGGCGATCTCACGCGTGTGGTCGGTGCTTTCCGAATCGACGATCAAGATCTCGTCAGCCCATTGAAGCGAATCAATGGCGCGGGCAATTTTGTCTTCTTCATTACAAGCGATGATGACGGCGGATATCTTCACGGAATCGATTTTGGCAGACTTCACGAAAAACATAAAGAGTCGGCAGTGCGACTCTGTATGAAATTATTAAGTGTTGTTTTGTAAATGTTGAAATAACACCGGTTATTTCTGATCACGGATTGGGGAATCAACCTGTATATTATTGACCTGAAAGGTTGTCGAAGTCGCTCTCTGTAATTCGGAAAGCGCTTTGTTGTAATCGGTTTCGGCGCGAATCTCGGCGTTGCGGGCATTTGTCAAAGCATTCTCGCGTTGGAAAAGGAAAAACGTCGTCGAACGTCCGACTTCGAAAAGCTTACGTTCGCCTTCAAGCTGGATCTCGGCATTTTCACGCGCTCTGATCGCGGTCGCAATTCTCTGCCGCGCTGTTTCGACAGCCTGGACGGCGTTGCGGACTTCCGCGACGACGGCTTGTTCCTGCGAACGGGTTTGCGCATCGATGCGTTCGGTTTGATATCGCGCGGTTGCAAGATCGGCTTTCGCCGTTTGATTGCGAAAGGGAAAAGAGATCGTCACGCCGATCGAAAAGTTTGGCGAGTCGCTGCGGAATAGATTGGCGAGTGAACGATTGAATCCGCCTTTCAGAAAACTTGACGAACCGGCGATCGTGACCAATGGAATCGAAGAACAATTTGGCGGCGGTGTCAAGGTGCTCCGACAAATTAAGTTGTAAAAGTAAGAACTCGAATTTGTCTCGGACCCGGCAGTTTGAACTGCGAAAAGACCGGTTGTAAACGCATTTGTGTTGACATTTCCGCTCGCTAAACCGTCAAGTGAAAAGGTTGAATTTAAATCAATTTTGGGCTTGGTTAGATTCTTGTAATAATCGAGATCGATCTTGTTGATCTCCTTTTCCAATTTCAAGCGGCTCAATTCAGGACGAAATTCCATCGCGTCTTTCATTGCAGCATCGACATTAACCGGTTCGTCGCTGATCACGGGCGCATCGGTCGGCACTAATTGCATCAACCATTCGCTTGCGTTCGGATCTCGCAAAAACAATTGTTTCAAGCGGTTTTCGGCGGTCGAAACTTGTTGAGTCGCGCTTAACAGATCGCCTTCACGATTGGCGAATTCGGTTTCGACTTCCGCCTTTTGAAGCGGCGCGGCGCTTCCGGCGGAGATTTTCGCTTCGACCTGCCGCAGATTCTCGCGGCTTAGATTTACGTTAGCAACCTGATTTTGCTGATTTCGAAGCGCAAAGACCAAATCCCAATAAGCCGACTGAACTTGCGAGATGACGGTAATCGCTTGACGCCGAAAGTCTGCGTCCGATTGCGAAACACGTTTGCGTTGGATCTTGATCTGCCGACGGCTTGAATCGATTTTAAAGTTTCTAAAAAGCGGTTGCGTAAAGGTCACGCCAAGACTCGATGAAAAAATTGCGCCGCCCGAAGATGATGACCCGGATGTGACCTGTTGCTGCGCAAAGCGGTTCTCGGTCCGGCTGTTGTTGAGAAAAACACTATAACTTCCGCCGCCCGGTTTGATCTTCTGTGTGAAATCCGAATTGACGCGAAAGTCGGTCGTCGCGCTTTGACCGTTGGTCGAACTGCGGTTGAGATTCGGCGCGAATGTGAAAACTCCGTCGTAAATGCCGAGCAAAGAACGCAAAGTCGATTCGGCAATTTTGACATCGTTTTTGGAAACTTCAATATCGTTGTTATTTTCGAGCGCTTTACGGATCGCTTCATTGAGCGTCAACGGCAACGTTTGCGAATTCTGAACGCCCGCGCGCGTCAACTTCGGAGCGTTGTTCCCGTTCGACACTGCAAAACTCAGTTGATTTTCTTCCTTTGCCGAATCATTTACTGAATCGCTTTGTGAATCGGTTACCTTATTTTCCTGATTTAATTTTGTGTCGCCCGTATTTTTTGCGATCTGCGGAGTTGACGTTTGAACCTGTGCTGATGCATCAAACGCATTAACGGCGAAAAATGAAAATGTCAGTGAAAAAATGAAGGCGAAATTGCGCAATGTTTTCATTATAAAAGATGCTCCGAGTTTTGTTTGGTAATTTTTGTAAATCTGTTAAAAACTCAAACCCATACTACGACAATATTTTAGCCTTTGTTTCAAAAAAATGATTTTCATCGGAATCTTTGAACTTTGCTCGAAATTAAGTTACATTCAAGTTTTTAAGAGATTTTAATAAATTAGGAGAAATTTATAAATATGGCAATTAAAGTTGGTATTAACGGTTTCGGACGCATCGGACGCAATGTTTTACGGACTTGTTTGGGCGATAAAGACATCGATTTTGTGGCGGTAAATGATCTGACGGACACAAAAACACTGGCTCATCTGTTGAAATACGATTCGATCATGGGAAATCTCGACAACGCGATTTCGGCAGACGGCGACACGATCAATGTTGACGGCGACAGCTTTAAAGTTTTCAGTGAAAGAGATCCGGCAGCGATCGACTGGGAATCGGTCGGCGCGGAAATCGTCATCGAATCAACCGGCAGATTTACAAAAGCGGAAGACGCCGGTAAACATCTGCGCGGTCCGGTCAAGAAAGTTATTATCAGCGCACCGGCAAAGGGCGAAGATGTGACGATCGTGCTCGGCGTCAACGAAGAAATGTATGACCCGGCAAATCATCACATCATTTCCAACGCTTCCTGCACAACAAATTGTCTGGCGCCGGTTGCAAAAGTGATCCACGACAAATTCGGCATCAAAAATGCTTTGATGAATACGATTCACAGCTATACGAACGATCAGAATCTGCTTGATCTGCCGCACAAAGATCTGCGCCGCGCACGTGCCGCCGCGCTTTCGATGATTCCGACCTCGACCGGTGCGGCAAAAGCGATCGCGCTTGTCATTCCCGACTTGAAAGGAAAGTTTGACGGCATTTCGGTTCGCGTTCCGACTCCGAATGTTTCGCTGGTCGATGTCGTGATGACGCTCGAAAAAGCAACGACGACCGAAGAGGTCAACGCCGCCTTGAAAGAAGCCGCGAACGGCGCACTGAAAGGAATTCTCGCTTTCAGCGAAGATCCGCTCGTGTCGATCGATTTTCGCGGAAATCCGAATTCGTCGATCGTTGACGCCGAAAACACCAAAGTGATCGACGGCACACTCGTCAAAATTCTTTCGTGGTATGACAACGAATGGGGCTATTCCTGCCGCGTTCGCGATCTTGTCAAATACATCGCCGCGAAAGGTTTGTAATCAAAACCAAAGGTATCGAACTAAAAGTAATGCTGTTTGATCTGCCTTTTCGGCACAGACGGTTTTGCAGCATTACTTTTAGTTTCCCAGCCATTCTTTCCACATTTTATTCTTCGCCATCATAACATCGGATTGTTTTAGCAACTTATCCGGTTGAGCAACAATAAAAGTTTTGAATAAGTTTTGAAAAGCGATAACAGCACGCAAAAAATCCACCCCTATTTGGTATCAGTTGAAGGCTTTTGTTAAAGCATGATTCTGTAAACCTTTTGACATCGCTAATTAAATTGGTGTATGGTTCAAAACAAAAAGAAACGGGAGAAGAAAAAAAATGAAAAATTTACTAAATCTTGGGTTTGTGGTTTTATTGTTGGTAGTTTTGGGGTGTAATTGCCAGAAGAAGCTTCAGGACATTGCCGATCAATCAAAATCACCGAGCCCGACGCCCGCAACATCTTCAAATACTTCGAGCAGTCCGACTACTTCTTCAACCCCTTCGACATCAACTTTGGCAGATTTGACCAAAGCGAAGTACGATCAGCTTAAAAATGGTATGACGTATCAAGAAGTTGTCGATATTTTAGGTAAGGAAGGCGAAGAAACGAGCAGTTCCGAAGTCGGCAAGACAAAGATCCGAACAATGAAATGGCAGGGCGAAAAGTATGCTTATATTTTCGTGAATTTTACGAATGATAAAATGTCGTTTAAGTCGCAGGCTAATTTGAAGTAAATTTTTAGTTAACGAAAAACTAAAGAGCGTTTGGATATAAAGCGATCTATGATGATAAAATCGCATTATATTCCGGACGCTTTTTTTATTATTTTATGAACAAGAAAACCATTAAAGATATTGACATCAAGGGCAAACGTGTTTTTATACGAGTTGATTTCAACGTTCCCGTCAAAAACGGACACATCGAAGACGACACACGCATTCGCGGCGCATTGCCGACGATTCGTTACGCCATCGAACAAGGTGCAAAAGTAATTCTCGCGTCACACCTCGGCAGACCTTTGAAAGACAAGAAAAAGGCGGAAGAGAAAGGAATGCCTTACGACGCCGCGAAATATTCATTAAAACCCGTTGCTGCGCGGCTTTCTGAATTGCTCGGCAATGAGATCGTTTTCGCTGACGATTGTGTCGGCGACGCGGTCAACGCGCAGGTTGAAGCGCTCAAGGAAGGCGAGGTTTTATTACTCGAAAATCTGCGGCTGCACGCTGAAGAAGAAAAGAACGACAAAGATTTTGCCAAACAGCTCGCCGGATTATGCGATGTTTACGTCAATGACGCCTTTGGAACAGCGCACCGTGCGCACGCTTCGACCGAAGGAATCACGCATTTTGTCAAAGATGCAGTTGCCGGATTATTGATGGAAAAGGAATTAAATTTCTTAGGCAAGGCATTGAACGATCCCGAACGCCCGTTCGTCGCAATTTTAGGCGGCGCAAAGGTTTCTGACAAAATTCCGGTCATCGAATCGCTCATCAAACGCAAGGTCGATAAATTGCTGATCGGCGGCGCAATGGCTTACACTTTTTTCAAAGCGAACGGAATGACCGTCGGAAAATCACTCGTCGAAGATGAAATGATGCCGAAGGCGCTCGAAATCGCGAAAATGGCGGAAGACGCGGGCGTCGAGCTGATCCTTCCGACCGATCATCAGGTTGTCGATTCTTACGATCCGCTTAATTCACGCAAAACGATTCCCGTCGAATTTACTAACACGGGGCTTGTCGGCTTGGACATCGGCATCGAAACGCAAGCGATCTTCGCACACGCTCTCGAAGGCGCGAAAACTATCGTCTGGAACGGTCCGATGGGAATGTTCGAGGAAAAACCGTTTGACGAAGGCACGATCGCGGTTGCCAAAGCGGTAGCCGAAGCGACTGAAAAAGGCGCGACCTCGATCGTCGGCGGCGGCGATTCGGTTTCGGCGGTCAATCAAGCCGGATTGGACGATAAAATCTCGCACATTTCGACCGGCGGCGGCGCCACTCTCGAATTTCTCGCGGGCGACGCGCTGCCGGGTGTTGAAGCATTAGATGATATTTAAACTTTCAAATGAAAAAAATTTTGACCGACCGAACGCCGTCAAAGCGAACGGCAGACGGCGTTCAGTCGGCGGTTGCGCCTGCTAAAAAAAAGTATTGACTTGATCAATAAACAGTATTATCATATCTGACAAACGGCAAGATTTGCTCCTATTTATTCAATAAAGCCTTATTTCCGCAAGTGATAGCCGTTTTGTAATTGCTCTTTATTATGAAGTTTTGTTTGCCGATTTAACTTTCGGGCGTGACACTTGTGATGTCGCGGCTGACAACCTTCTCGTCGGGCTTGCAGAGTGACTCGTCAGACTTGCAGAGTGACTCGTCAGGCTTGCAGAGTGACTCGTCACGCTTGCAGATTGACTCTGCACGCCTGCAGAATGACTCGTCAGGCGTGCAGATTGAATCGTCAGCCTTATAGTATGACTCGTCAGGCGTGCAGATTAAATATTTTTGCTTGAAGTTTGATAATTGTCACTCAAATTATTTTCATTTATTACCCAAAGGTGAAGATACTCAGTCTCCCGAAGACTCCTTATTTCTACCTTTCAACATTACATATTCAAATGCTCTCATAGTCCTATGTAAATTTAACTTAAGGAGAAATACAAGATGTCCAAAAGAAAATTACCACCAAAAGAATTACAAGCCGACATTGACGCTTATGCGGCATTGGAAGCGCTTCTAAATTACAAAGAATCAAATCCGGCTTTTTCAAAAGCATTGGCTTTGGCGGCAAAGGTCAAGATGCAGGGAGATGAAACCGCGCATACGCAAGCGATTGCCGCCGAGAAAACCGCTCGAGATGTCAAAGTTGATTCTCAATGGGAATTTCACGAAATGATGATCGGCGTCAAGCGTCAGACAGAAGCGCAATACGGCGAAGATTCAAACGAGGTTCAATCGCTCGGTTTAAAGAAAAAGAGCGAGTATAAACGAAAGATCTACAAAAAGACGAAAAAGCCGTCGCCGTAGTATCTTGAGCACTTCACAAATCGATCCGGCTTGGTTTATGCCAAGCCGGATTTTTACGGTAAGATAGAGTGTTCTTCAAAATATCCGGAGAAAACCGTTGATCGCACAAATTCAGGGGGCTTCTATGAAATCAAAGAAAGAAGGTCGTTTATCAGAGCATCTCCCGATTTATGTAAAATTCAAGAGTTTGCCGAATGAAATTCAAAAACGGCTTTTGAAAAGACAAAGCGGGGCGGGCGAAGGGTTTGTCTTTCAGACAGGCAGCATTATTTCTGAGCTTATTTCAATCATTATCGCGCTGTTATGGTTCGGTCTGCTTTTATATCTCGCAAATGATTATGTTTGGGGGAATGCAAAGCTGATCATTTTCGGGATTCTGACACTCGGCGCGGCGATTCTTTTTATCTATAATGCCGATAAACCGGCGCGTTGGCTCACCTCGCGTTCGAAATGCTGTTTGCTCGTGACGCCGCTGTATGTGATCGATATAAATTTTAACGATGTTCGTTATTGGAATCTCGATCAAATTATCTCGGCAACGAACACGACGCGGCAGTCGAACGGCGAAAACCAACCACCGCAAATCACTTTACGGCTTGAAAATGAATCAAGGAATTTGCGGGTCAAAGATCGCGCGGCAGCCGAAGAGACGATCGAGCAAATAATCTATTATCGAAAGCTTTTTATCGAAGCGATGGTCAGAAATGATCAGAAATATCTTAATTCAAACGACGATCTGATCGAATTAAAAGGTTCGACAAACAAATCGGACGATGCGTGGCGAAGCGTTAATTTTCAGCGGATAGTGACATTTTCGGCGGCAGCAATAGCGACGGTCGGAATAATGTTAGGGATAGTATTGCTGAATAATTTTTATGACGATAAAAAAAGCTGGACGGCGGCGCAAAGCTTAAATAACGCCGCATCATTCCGAAAATATCTGCTGCTGCATCCGGCAGGTCGCTCGGCGGTCGATGCAAATGAACAATTACTGGCGCTTTATGATTCCGCCGAGCAGCATTATCGATCTTCGCTCAACAAAGGTTTTGAAGAAAATGCGGTCAACGCCGTGTTGGAAGTCTTGAAATACGCCAAACAAACGCAAAATTATCGCGTCGGAGTGACGTTTGAAAGGCACAACGAAATTCCTGCGAATATTGAAGACAAACTAAAAAAAGAGCTCGAAATAAAAAATGTTTTACCGCTCGGCGATGCATTGTCGGATGAAAGGATGATTCAGCGCGAAAACGGTTTGTTGTCGGTGGTCGCGCAGGGTTTCAGACAAGCGATACCCGAAGATGTGTTGGAATTAACGAATGAATGCGCGGGCGAATGTGTTAATTTTATGGTCAAATATACTGTCAATGTCAAAGATACGATCTATTATGATAACCGACAGGAAAAATTCTCAGACGACGAAAAGGTTTATTATCCCGGCATCTTCATCATCTGGGATTTCAATGTCCAAATTCCAAACAACATGCAGAACTATAATTTTAAACTTGTCTCACTGCCCGCGCAGGAAATCTATTACGATTCGAATGCAAGTGAAACGATCGATCCAAAGAAAGACTTTGAGAACGTGTTAAATGCCGATAAAGGTTTGATCTATGACTCGATGGTCGAAAGCGCCTTCGATGATTTCAAAGCAGTTTTGAATTCACGGATGGGCATCGGCGCGCCGCCGAAAAACAAGGATAATAATAATCTGACCTCAGAAGAAGTTCCCGCCAACCCAAAAGAAAACTCGCGAGCCTCGAAGTGACCGAAAATGAAAAGGTTAAAGCAGTTAATCAATTGTAAAATCAGTAGAGCGAGCGGTAGCGAGTCTGTTTCATCGATCAGAAGTTCCGCGTGTCAAAGACTCGCCACCGCTCGCTCTGCTGATCGGTTACTTTGTTTTAATAAGTTTCTTCTCGTCACCAATCCTTATGCAGCTCAGTTTTGAATAGTTTTCAAAATAAATTCTGAGCCTTTCTGCCTGAGCAGACAATTGACGGCGAAAATCAGCGTAATAGCTGCCGGAAAGCAGGATTCAACGCGTTTGCCGATTAAATCGGTTGAAATCGTTATTGGCAAAATATTTCGACACGTTCCGTCAGAAAGACACAACAAGGCAATTTGTTTGAAAAGTGTTTGAAATATTTTCAAAGACACAATAATCACCCCTTAAAATTAAAAGCAGAATTCGGAGGATAATATGCCATTAACAGATGTCACGAAAATACCCGTAATAATGAGAGCGAAAGGTTGGAGCAAGGGCGCGGATCTTTTGGAAAATTGGTTCGGTCGCGCCGCCTATACAAGAAAATCTGGCGGACCGGTCGAAAATGAACTGGTGTCGGCTTATAATATCGGCGATTTGTCGGCGTGGCTGCTCAAAAAACCGGAAGGGAAATCGGTCTGGGACAAGATATTTAACGATAAATTATGGCGCAGTAACGATAGCAGTCGCGGCGATGCGATCAAACGGCTCGGCAAGCTTCTGACCGACGAAGGGATTTTGAAGGAAGGTATCAAAGATCAGCAGTTCGGTTATAAAAGTTATTCGGCGGTTGATTACGAACGCAATAAAAAGGCTCTGAACGCGAGTTCATTTAAAACCGGAATAACGACCGAGTTAAATGAAACGGTCGCCGCGCTCGGTTCGTTCAATCTAAAGATCGCGCTCAACGGCAAGGTCAGTCACACGCCGGGAATGGTTTGGAAAAATAATTACACGGTCAAGCCCGAATCGATCGACATTTGGTTGTGGGATCTGTTTGATTTTGAAGACGGTCCGAACGATCTGACCTCGCAGCCGCTCGGTTGCTGGGACGAAAGCAATAATTCGGTCGCGAAGATCGCCGTCACGGGCGGCAAGGTCTGCGTGAATAATACGACCTTTCGTGATTGGCGGACGAAAAACAACATGGGCGGCGATTTTTACATCTGTTCGGATGTTTTGCGTTATCAACTGACGAGAGCCGTCGATCTCGAAACCTTTGAAATCTCCTCACAATAAATATGATCACGAATTAAAGGTGCAAAGAAAAAAAGTTTTTGGTAAAAAACGGTTTGGTCAGTTCCAAGCCGTTTTTTGTTTGTGTTAGAATATCTATTTTTGATCATTAACCGGGCGGCATTGATATTGCGAACTCTGCTTGACTCAACTTATGGTTGCAAACCGGGCGGCAATAAAACAGACTGCCAGCCTGTTTTACAATTCTTGACAGGCGAAGGCAGTTATTCAATTGTTAAGTAATGATTATTAACAAACACTTATGAGAAAACCTGTGATCGCGGGAAATTGGAAAATGTATAAGCTGTCGGCTGAGGCGGTTGAAACGGCGCTTGCTTTGAAACCTCTGGTGGCGAACGCCAATCATTGCGAGGTCGTCATCGCGCCGGTTTTTGTGCATCTGAGGACGGTTGCCGACCGGTTGGAAGGCTCGAATGTAAAGGTCGCCGCGCAAAATTGTTCGTTCGAGACGAAACAATCAGCGAACACGGGTGAAGTTTCCGCCGAAATGCTCAAAGATGTCGGTTGTTCTTATGTTATTATCGGTCATTCCGAGCGTCGTCAGTTTTACGGCGAAACGAATGACTCGGTCAATCGAAAGACAAAAGCCGCGCTTGGTTCAAATTTGACGGCAATCGTTTGCGTCGGCGAAACTTTACAGGAACGGGAGAGCGAAAAACTCTTTGAAGTTATCAAAACTCAGGTTCGCGAAGGTTTAGACGGTTTGACAACTTCCAATATGGAACGTATTATTATCGCTTACGAGCCTGTTTGGGCGATTGGCACCGGAAAAACTGCCTCTCCTGAACAGGCTCAAGAAATGCACGGCTTTATCCGTCAAACACTAGCCGAAACGCACGGTGAAAACACTGCAAACGCGACCCGAATTCTATACGGCGGTTCGGTCAAACCCGAAAACATCGCGGTTTTAATGAGCGAAAAAGATATTGACGGAGCGCTCGTCGGCGGCGCAAGCCTCGAAGCGGAAAGTTTTGCAAAGATTGTTAATTACAAGTAGCTATTTAGGTGGTTTAGAACTTTGACTTATTTTTTATACGGATTATTTTTTCTTTCATGTATCGTGCTGATCATCACGGTTTTGCTTCAACCGGGTAAATCCGATGCGGGCGCGCTGTTTACCAGCAGTGTTTCGAGCAATGCTTACGGGACACGCGGCACGGCGACGGTTTTATCGAAAACGACGATCATCGCGGCGACGCTCTTTATGCTCTCGGCGTTGATGCTTTCGATGCCCGCTCTGACCGGCGGCGTCTCGGTTCTGACTTCGAACCCGGAAACTTCAACGGAAACTCCGGCGGCAAATACCAATTCAAACGTTGACGCCAATTCGGCAGCGAATTCTGCCAACACGAATTCAGCCGAAACAGTTCCGCCGGTTTCGAATGTTTCGACTAATGCGCCTGCCAATGTCGCTTCGAATACGGGAGCGGTCAAACCTACGAATACGGCGCCGGCAAATACCGCGAAGAAAGCCGATCCGAAGAAAGAAACAAACACGAAAAAGTAGTTTTCGACAACCCTTTTGAAAATCTATAAAATGCTGAGGTGGCGTAATTGGTAGCCGCGCACGTTTGAGGGGCGTGTGGAGTAATCCGTGCGGGTTCGAGTCCCGCTCTCAGCACCACAGATTAAAAAAGACAGGTTTTGATGCCTGTCTTTTTTATTTTTTTGATCTCATTTGTTGTAAAATTACAGATATGGATTCATCAGCCGCCAGTCAAATCATTCGATGCCCGAATTGCAATGCTAATAATCGCGTCGCGATCAATCAGCTTACAGATAAACAACCGGTTTGCGGTCGGTGCAAAAAGCCGCTGCCAAGTGTTTCGGCAAAGCCCGTCATTGTCACTGACGCGAATTTTACACAATTGATCGAAGGATCAAACTTGCCGGTTTTGCTTGATCTTTGGGCGCCATGGTGCGGACCGTGCCGACAAATCGCGCCGATTGTCGAACAACTTGCGAAAGAACTTTCCGGCAAAGTGTTGGTTGGGAAACTCAATGTTGACGAAAATCAATTCACGGCATCGCGCTTCGGCGTGCAGAGCATTCCGACTCTGCTGATAATCAAAAACGGGCGCGAAGCCGACCGCATTATCGGGTTGGAGTCGCGCGAATCCATTCTACGTCGTTTGCAATCTTATATTTAAGGCAAAAGTTTAGAACAATTTGAATTTTATCGATAAGAATTTCTTTGGATTTTGCCGGAAATCATAGAGCAATTTGGTCGCTTCCGATGAAAATTGATTGATGTTCGACGAAGTTTGATTGAGATTATTGTAAAGAGTTTCGTCAACGAGCAATTTGCCGACCGTGCCTTTGCCTTGTTGGGCGTCACCGAGCAAAGTATCGATCTTTTCGGCAGTCGAACTAAATCTGGCGAGCGTCGTGCGCGCATCTTCATAAAGCTTTTCGTCCTTTAAGAATTTTCCCGCCGTCCCTTTTCCTTCGTTCAAATCGGTTGTGATGAGCTTGAAATCGTCGGCAATTCCGTTAAGTTTGGAAGCCGTCACGCGCAGATCGGCGATCGCCTGACGCGTTTCGTTATAAAGCGCTTCGTCGGTGATAAATTTTCCCGCCGTTCCGCGTCCGGCACGAATATCCTTGGATATGGCTTCAAGTTGTTGAACGGTTTGATTCAAACTGTTGTAAAGTGCGGGATCGTTGATTATTTTACCCGCGCTGCCCTCGCCTTTGTTGACGCGGTCGATCGTGTTTTGCAATTTCATCATTGTCAGCTTTGTTTCGCCCACCGTTGAATCAAGACTGCGGTAAAGCTCATCGTTATTGATGATCTGTCCGAGCGTGCCGTCGCCCTGATTGGCTTTGTTGAGAATCTCATTTGCCGGTGTCGCGATCTTGTTTATTTGCTGCAGAAGTTGGTTGCCGGTTTCGGTTAATTGATTGATCGAGATCGCTTGTGTTGAATCAAGCACATGATTTTCAGTAACCGCCGAGCCTTTCGATGTCCCGGGCGTGATGTTGATCATCTTGTCATTGGCAAGCAGGGTCGTTGCGACGAGCTGCGCGGTTGAATCGGTGCGGATCCGCTCGGTGATCGGGCGGTTGTTCAATTCTTGATCGACTGCCATGACCGCTTCAATCTTGGCATCTTCGGGACTGTCGGGCGGCAGCAGCGAAACCGATTCGACCTTGCCGATATGGACGCCGGCAAGCTGCACTTCCGAGCCGTCGCGCAGTCCGTCAGCTTGGGCAAACCGCGCTTTCAGTCGCAGTTTTTTCTCGAAGGGATTAAAATCGCCCGTTGAATTAAGGATCAAAAATGCCAGAATTAAAAGTCCGAAAAGAACAAAAATACCGACACGCAGTTGGCTTAAAGTAATATTTTGTGTTTTTGCCATAATTTACACCTTATTTGCCGTTAATAAATTTGCAGATATACGGATCTTTCGATGCTCTGAGTTGTTCGTCCTTACCGCTGAAAATAATTTTGCCGTCACGAAACATAATTACTTCTGTGTTTATTAAACAAAGCTTATCGCCTTCTATTTCAAAAACAATTTCACCGTCTTCATTGACGGTCGCGTATTCCGACGAAAGATATTCGAGATTGTTCATTTCGTGCGTGACGAAAATCGAAGAAACGTCCTCTAAATCACGTAATTTGATGGCAAGTTCGCAAATCGTTCGCGCCGTCGGCGGATCAAGTCCGGCGGTCGGCTCGTCAAACATCACGATCGACGGATCGCCGACGAGTGCGCGCGCGATCCCGACCCGACGCCGCATACCGCCCGAAAGCTCGCTCGGCATTTTATCGATTGCTTCTTCAAGGTCAACGAATTGCAACATCCGTCGCACTTCCTTTTCGACCGTTTCTTCATCGACGCCTTGTTCGTGCAGACGATAGGCGACGTTATCATAAACCGAAAGCGAATCAAACAACGCGCCTTCTTGAAAAACCATTCCCATCTTGTGTCGAACGCTCATCATTTCTTGCTCGGAATAATGCGTAATATCTTCGCCGTCAACTAGTATCTGTCCTGAATCGGGTTTGAGAAGTCCGAGAATCAGACGGATCGTCGTCGATTTACCGCCGCCGCTTCTGCCGAGAATAAGCTTTGTTTCGCCGCGACGAACGGTAAAACTGACGCCGTCCAAAATCTTTTTATCGTCAAACGAAAGATGGACGTCACGAAATTCGATGGCGGGAAGAATCCGGTTCGGTTCATCGACAGCCTCTTGAATGTCAGCAGTTGCGCCAAGTTCTGATTCGTGAATTGAATTATCGGGTTTTTCGAATTCGGAAGAGTACATAATAATTTTCGATAATTATAGATTTTAAAGATGTCCGATGTCGAGAATTGTTTGAAGAACTTTTGAAATGAAAAAATCAAAGATGATAACCCAAATTGATGCAAGCACGACCGCATTTGTCGTTGAGCGACCGACACCGACCGTGCCGCCGGTTGTGCTCAAGCCCTTGAAACAAGAAATGCTTCCGATGATCAAACCGAAAAACAGAGGTTTGACGACACCGCCGAGTAAATCTTGTGTCGTAATTCCGGTTCGGACAGAAGTAATAAAAACATTTACTTCCTGATTAAAAAGCCCCGAGGCGATAATACTGCCGCCGATGATCCCAAAGATGTCGGCGGCGACAGTTAGCAACGGAAGCATAAAGATCAAAGCGAAGATTCGCGGCGCGACAAGTTTTCTGATCGGATCGGTGCCGAGCGCGCGCATCGCGTCGATTTGCTGCGAAACGACCATCGAACCGAGTTCCGCCGAAATTGCCGATCCGATCCGACCCGAAACCATCAACGCCGCGAGAACCGGACCAAGCTCACGAACGAGCGATGTTGCAACCGCCTGACCTGCTTTACTTTGACCGCCGTAATAGGCGAGAGTCGGATAAGTTTGCAATATCAAAACGCCGCCGGTGAAAAAACCGGTCAGCAGCACGATCGGCAGAGAACCTACACCGATGAGATCCATCTGCTTGATAAATTCGCTGAAATAAAATGGTTTCTTAAAAAGTCCGACAAATGCCCGCCAAATTAAAAAACTGATTT
>JBBQOA010000013.1:0-18305 GCA_038330465.1 Pyrinomonadales bacterium | reverse complement strand
GGTAGAGAGGTCGAAAAGAAAATGAAAAGATGTCAAAAATGTAATTTTCAGAGCAACGCAATGATCGATTATTGCTGGCAGTGCGGAGTGCAGCTTGAAAACTTTTCAAATGGCGGAAATTATTACCAGAGCGCGCAGCCGACACAAGTTTTACGCGGCGGCGCTGATTTTGATAACCGTAATCCGTCGCCGAATTTCAACGAGTATCAAAACAATTTTGCGCCGAAATATCAGCCGCGCGTAAGCCAAACCAATTACGGCAGAATCGCGCTCGTGCTCGGCGGAATTTTTACCTTTTTATTTTTGGTTTCAGGTGTCGGCGCGGCGGTTATGTATAAGATCTTTTTGACGCCGCAGGTGAGAACCGACGATTTTAGTCGGTCTCGGAAGCCAGAGACGGTAAAACCGAGTGAACCCGTCAAAACTGCACCGATCGACACCGATTCGAAAACGGTCAAATCAGATGCGGCAGACGCGAAATTTGAAAAAATGTGGGTCGATTACAACGTCAAAGAAGGCGGACGTTTGGGAATGCGGATTCACGTTAAATTTTCGGTTGACAATATGAAGGATGTCGATTCTTATATGGTCGTTCATTTTGAAAAAGACGACGGCGCGCAGCTCAAAACAACCAATCGGAAATTTGCTTCGAAGGACGGACAAGTTTCGGTCTATCGTTCGATGAAACCAGGCTATGATGAAACGGTTTATAAGGATCTGGACGTGTTTATGCCGTATGACGAACTAAAATTGAGCCGCGGCAAATACGATCTGAAAATGGATGTTGACGTTATCCGCGAAAACGGTGATTTGGTCGAACATCTCAATTATTACGATTTTCAATACGAAAAATTCGGTCGGTAAAAATAAACAAGATCTCTCCCAACCCCCTGAAGAAGAAGAGGCTCGTTGCTGAGCCTCTTCTCTTTTTTTGAAGTGTTGGTCTTAGAGCGGTTTAGAGCTTGAATCCGCCGCGCGTCAATTGCGTTTCAAAGTTTGTTTTATCGATCGCTTTCATATAAGCGTCGCGCGGTTCGACGATGCCTTTTTTAACAAGGTCGAAAAGAGCGTCGTTGAGCATGACCATTCCGAGATTCTTGCCCGTTTGCATCGAAGACGCGATCTGGAAGGTTTTGCCTTCGCGGATCAGATTGGAAATCGCGGGCGTAACGATCAGAATTTCGAGCGCGGCAACGCGACCGCCGCCTTTTTTCGGCAGCAATGTTTGTGCGATCACGCCTTTTAACGATTCCGAAAGCATCACGCGGATCTGTTGCTGCCGATCGGCAGGGAATTGATCGATGATCCGGTCAACGGTCGAAGCGGCGGTTGTTGTATGCAAAGTTCCGAAAACAAGGTGCCCGGTTTCGGCGGTTTCGATCGCGATCGAGATCGTTTCGAGATCGCGCATTTCGCCGACGAGTAAAATATCCGGATCTTCGCGAAGGGCGGCGCGCAGCGCGTCTTTAAAACTGTCGGTATGGTTGCCGACTTCGCGCTGATTGACGAGACATTTTTGGTTTTCGTGCGTAAATTCGATCGGGTCTTCGATCGTAATGATATGGTCTTCGCGTTGTTTGTTGATCGAATCAACCATCGCGCAAAGCGTTGTCGATTTTCCGCTTCCGGTCGGTCCGGTGACGACCACCAGACCTTTCGACAGCGAACAAAGATCCATGATCGCTTTTGAAAGTCCGAGCTGTTCGGCAGTTAAGATCTTTGTCGGAATGATTCGGAAAACTCCACCCATTCCTTTTCGGTCGGCAAAAATATTGGCGCGAAAACGGGCGAGTCCGGGAATTTCATAGGCAAAATCGGAATCGTTGCGCCGCTCGAATTCTTCCTGATTTTTGGCGGGCATGATCGAATGCAGCAATTCTTTCATCGAAGCGGGCGTCAGCACCGATTCATTACATACGAGTTTATTCATTTTACCGTCTTTACGAATCATCGGCGGCAGCGAAACACTCATATGCAAATCCGACGCGCCGACTTCCGCCATTTTATAAAACAGATCGTTCATCCGGTCTTTTGCCGGCAAATTAGCCTTTGACGGAACAAATTCGGCAGCTGAAGAAAATTCTTCGACCGGCGGCGGCGCAGGTGTTTGCGGCGGCGCAAAATTTTGCGATTGCGGATAAGTTTCCGCGACCGGTGCCGGTTTACTTTGAAATTCGTAACCGTCATCAAATTGCGAGAAACCGGAGACGGGCGGAACATATTTGCCCGATTCAAACTCTTGTCGTTTTGCCGGCGGTTCGTAACTTGAAGTATCGGAAAAGGTTGTTTGAAATTCGGGATCGTTGACCGAAACGATTTCAATTTCCGGTTGGTCGTAATTGGACATTCCGGCGTTAAATAGCTGCGGTTCTTCAAGTTCGAGTTCGGGCGACAAAGAACTGATGGGAATTTTCGCGTTATTTTCAAGCGCCGCCGAAGAACTTTCAATTGAATAAGCGGGCGGTTCATTTAATGCCGTTACTTCGGATTCGAATGGCGAAAATGCAGGTTTCGCGGGCGGAACTTGTGTTTGTTCGGCGGTCGAAAGTGCCGAAGATGTCTGCAAAATATTTTCGACGAGATGATCCTGCGTCGATGGTTTATCCGAAAGCATCGGACGAATCGTGACATTAAATCCGGCGGGTGATTTTTTGACCAGAAAATTAAATTTCCCGAGATTATGCGGATGCACAAACTCGACTTCTGATTGGCTCGGCAACTGTTGTTTGATGTCATTCGGAATTAATGGGAAAACCATCATACTGATTTGCGTGCCCAAAAGCGGCGCGTTGTTGACATCGCTGGCGCCATTGGCAGAAACCAGATATGGATTTTTATTCGGTTCGAGATGTAATTCATAACTACACGTCGAAAGCAAGGTTTGAAGATAGTCGTTTAACTTTTCCATGGCAAATTCAAGACAAATTTTAAAAGTTTTAATTCAGGGAAACTCGGGATAGGCTTTGGGTGAAAGAATTGGGTAAAAGCCTTGAAAATAATAACACACGAAAACATTGTTTGTCATTATAAATTTTTATCATTGGTTAAAGTCGCGGATAATTGACATTTATGAGAGATTAGATATTGAATTAAATAAACGGAATTTGTTATTTATCAATCGTTTCTTTAACTTATTAATTATGACTCAGACGCGCAAGGAAACCGTCGATTTTCAAAAAGGCAAAATTCAGGACGTCATCATTTATCCGCTCAAAAAAATTGTGGATGAACGCGGTTGGCTCGCGGAATTGTTTCGCCACGACGAGCTCGCCGAAGAATTTTATCCGGCGATGGCATATATTTCCGTGACCGAACCGAATGTTCAGCGCGGTCCGCACGAACACGTTGACCAAGCCGATCTGTTTTGCTTTATCGGCACGGGAAATTTTAAACTGAGATTATGGGATAATCGCGCCGCTTCGCCGACTTACCGAAATGTGATGACATTGTTTGTCGGGGCAGATAATCCGCAAGCCGTGATCGTTCCGAAAGGTGTTGCGCACGCTTATAAAAATGTCAGCACGACCGAGAAAGGCATTGTCATCAATTGTCCGAATCGTCTTTTTATGGGCGCGGGCAAAAAAGAAGAGATCGACGAGATTCGCCACGAGGACGATCCGGAGACGATTTTTAAAATTGAAGATTAAGTTCAGTTCAAGATTGTTTTTGATTTTGAACTAACAAATGTCGGCAGTTAGTAGCGATTTTCCCGCACTATCGTATAATCGAATGCCACTTTTTGAAAAATAAAAGCCGCGTTCGATTGACGGACTGCCGACGCTTTAATTTAATAGACGCGTAAAAGACACAAAACTAAATTGATTTTGGTTTTGTGTCTTTTACGTGTTTTGTGGCTAAACTTGTAAAGTAATGAAGATTGTCAGAATAATTGCCAGGCTCAATGTCGGCGGTCCGGCGCGGCACGTCGTCTGGCTCACGAAAGCCTTGCAGGACACGGAATTTCAATCTGTTTTGTTGACGGGAACGGTTCCCGAAGGCGAAGAGGATATGAATTATTTCGCGGCTGAAAATGGCGTTGCGCCGATTTTTATTCCCGAAATGAGCCGCGAACTTTCCGCTAAAGATATTGTTTCGTTGTGGAAGGTCTTTCGCCACATCTGGCGGGAAAAACCCGATATTATTCATACGCACACGGCAAAAGCGGGAACGATCGGACGCGTTGCCGGATTTTTTTATCGGTGGCTGGCGTGGAAGCGCGTGAAATTGATCCATACGTATCACGGACACGTTTTTCACAGTTATTACGGCAAGCGGAAAACCAAAATTTTTCTGCTGATCGAAAAGACTCTCGCGACATTGACCGACAAAATTATCGCGATCAGCGCGCAGCAAAAGAAAGAGATCAACGAAGAATTCGGGGTCGGAAAAGCCAACCAATTTCAAATAATTCCGCTCGGAATCGATCTCGCGCCGTTTGCAAACCCGGACGCGAAAAAGGAAATTTTGCGCGCCGCGATCGGCGCCGAAGCCGACGAGATTTTAGTCGGCTTTATCGGTCGTCTGACGGAAATAAAAAATATTCCGCTGCTTTTGAAAGCCGCCAAACTTTACCGGGAGGAAACATCTGCCGACCTTCCGAAACTGAAATTCGTGATTATCGGCGACGGACATCTGCGGGCAGGTCTCGAAGCTGAAGTTGACAAACTTGAAATCAGAGAGACGGTTTTGTTTCTCGGAAACCGCAATGATTCCGACGTTTTTTACGGCGGACTCGATATTGTCGCGCTGACTTCGCTTAACGAAGGCACGCCGCTTTCTTTGATCGAAGCGATGGCAAACGGCAAAGCGGTGATTTCAACAGCGGTCGGCGGCGTCGTCGATTTACTTGGCAAAACGCTCGAAGAACGGGAAAAATTTACGATTTGCGAACGCGGAATCAAGGTTGTTTCCGATGACCCGAACGCGCTTTTGAGCGGGTTGCTTTATCTGGCAAACGATGAAAACGCAAGAAAATCGCTCGGCGCAAAAGGCAGAGAATTTGTTGAAAATCATTACAGTAAAGAGCGTTTGACCAAAGATATAACAAATCTTTACCGCGATTTAATTCAAAATTAATAAAAACCTGCTTGATTTTGAGGCAAATCTATTTTGTAATATTTCTCGAACAGATTTAAATCCCGAGAAGGTTTTACAAAGGGAATTTTTTCTTCCGCGATGCCTCTATGCTGAGTATTTTTTCAAATCCGATCTGGGTTGCCATCATAAGTTTTGCGCTGGCGATCATTTCAACTTATGTTGTTCGCGAGGCGGCGCGCCGGTATGGTTTTGTCGCGACACCGAAAGCCGACCGCTGGCATAAAAAACCGACGGCGATGATGGGCGGCGTTGCCATTTTTTTAACGACCGTACTGGTTTATTTTTTGTTTGTTCCCTACACGCGTGAATCGCTCGTGATCTTAGGCGCCAGTTCATTTCTTTTTCTGGTCGGTCTGCTTGACGACATTTTAAACATCAAACCGTATCAAAAACTTGTCGGACAACTGATCGGCGCGACGATTCTGATCGGTTTCAAACTGACTTTGCCGTGGACGGGTTACGAGATTCTCGATATTTGGCTGACGGTCGTCTGGCTGATCGGAATTACCAACGCGATCAACCTGCTCGATAATATGGACGGACTCGCGGCGGGAATTTCGGCGATCGCGGCGATCTCTCTGGCGATCGGATTCGGCGCGCTCGGACAAACCAACGAATTATTGTTCAGCATCGCTTTTATCGGCGCGCTGGTCGGGTTTTTGGTTTTTAATTTTAATCCGGCTTCGATCTTTATGGGCGATTGCGGTTCGATGTTTGTCGGATTTTTGCTTGCCGCGTCGGTTTTGATGAATCAGGTCGGCGGTCGTTCGCGCGGCGTGATGACGATTCTCGCAGTTCCCGCGCTGATTCTTTTCGTGCCGATCTTTGATACGACATTTGTCACGATTTTGCGAAAACTTTGGGGCAGAAAAGCCTCACAAGGCGGACGCGATCACACGTCGCACCGCTTGGTCGCGCTCGGACTTTCGGAAAGAAATGCGGTGCTGATGCTTTACGCGTTTGCGATCTTAGCCGGCGCGATCGCGCTTTTTGTGCGCGAACTCGATACAACGCAAAGTCTCGCGTTGATCGCGGTTTTTACGATCGTTCTGACGATCGTCGGGGTTTATCTGGCGAAGGTCAAGGTTTATGAAGAGCAGGATGCGGATCTCGCTGTGGAGAACAATGCGGGCTATGGATTTTTGCTGAATCTCTCGCACAAACGGCGTGTGTTTGAAGTGCTTTTAGACGCGATTTTGATCACGCTTTCTTATTACGGCGCGTATGCTTTGCTCTTCGGTTCGTTTGAAAACACGGGCAATTGGAAGCTTTTTATTCAAACCGTGCCGATCTTGATCGTTGTCAAATTGTTCGCCTTTTTGTTTGCCGGAGTTTATCGCGGAATCTGGCGATATACGAGCATTCGCGATTTCGTGACGTTTTTCAAAGGCGTTGCGATCGGAACGATTCTGAGCGTCGTCGCGGTTTTGCTTTTTTACCGTTTTCAGAATTTTTCGCGGGCGGTTTTTATTCTCGACGGATTGATCTTGTTTTCGGTTATTTCAGGAAGCCGGATGGCTTTTCGCCTTTTTCGCCATCTTTTGCCGATGCCGAGCGCGGGCGAAGGTCGCAGTGTTTTGATTTATGGCGCGGGCGACGGCGGCGAGATGGTTTTGCGCGAACTGAAAAATAATCCCGAATGGGAATATAAACCGATCGGATTTGTTGACGACGATCCGCTGAAAAAGGATAAAGTGATTCACGGACTCAAGGTTTACGGCGGAAACGGCGCGCTTGAATCGATCTGCCGTCAAAATAAAGTGCAGGAAATTTTGCTTTCTTTTAGAAATATTTCACCCGAAAGATTAAAAGAAGTCAGAATTATTTGCGATCAAGCAAATGTTTCACTCAAACGCGCCTTGATAAAAATCGAACCCGTCGATTTTGAATAAGTTCCGAAGAAAAGCTCCAAGTTTTAAGTTGCGAAACACAAGATCCGATTTTCCGAAGCTTTGTCGGCGAAGATCATGTTTAGAAAATTGAAACTTGGAAGTTCGAAGCTAAAACCTTAAACTAAAAGAAATGGCGATTAAATCAATCAAACTTAACACGACCACCTTGCGTTTGATTGTTCCGGTTTTGGCAATAATTTGCGTTATCAGCGCATTTGTTTTCGCCAAATGGTATTTTGCTCAGACGATTGCCTCGCGGTCGATTTACAAAGAGATCTCCGAATTTTCGATCGAGTTGGCTCCAAGCGATCCGCAAACACATTTTTCTTCCGCCGTTTTGCACGAAAAAACATTTTTGCCCGACGATTTGACGAAATCTCTGGCGGAGTATGAACAGGCGGTCGCGCTTTCGCCGGCGGATTTTCTTTTATGGTTCGAACTCGGCAAGGCGCGCGAACGAAACGGCGATATGCCGCGCGCCGAAGCTGCCCTGCGCAAAGCTTTGGAGCTTGCGCCGAATTATTCGCAGGTGCAATGGACGCTCGGCAATTTTCTTTTGCGCGAGGGAAAATCGGATGAAGCTTTTGCCGAAATTCGGAAAGCAGCGGAAGGCGACAAAAATTTTGCGAATCCGGCGATTCTGGGCGCGTGGCAGCTTTTTCAGGGCGACGCGGCGCAAATCAAGAAATACGTCGGCGATTCGGTCAATCTGAAAGCGGCTTTGGCGACCACATTGGCGAAGGAGAAACGTTTTGACGATGCTTTGGAAGTCTGGAAAAGCTTGCCCGAAACGGCGCGAAAGGTTGATTTCAGATCAAACAGCGATGAAATCTATCAAAAGATGATCGAGGCGAAAAAATATCGTGCGGCTTTGCAGATCTATTCGCAAATCAATGAATCGGACGATAAAAAATTTGTCCTCGGGCAGATCACGAACGGTGGTTTTGAACGGGATACTCCGAAAACACCGAGCGTTTTTGAATGGCAGATCGCCGAAGGTGTCGAGCCGCAAATCGGCGTTGACAATACGCAAAAACACGGCGGAAGCATTAGTTTGAAATTGATTTTTAATACCTCCGAAGGAAAAGCGTTTCGCAGTATTATGCAATCAGTCGCGGTTGAGGCGAATAAAAGATATGTTTTCGAGACATTTTACAGATCGGAATTGAAAACCGGAACGACTGTTAAATGGGAAATTGTCAATACGTCGGACGGAAAGGTTCTGGCGGCGACCGAACCGATCGCCGAAAATGCGGATTGGATGAGTTTGAAAACCGAATTCGTCGCGCCCGCCGAGACGGAAGCCGTCACGATTCGCCTTGTGCGCGTCGCTTGCAATGCGACGCTTTGCCCGATCTCGGGGAAATTGTGGTTTGATGATTTTAGTTTGACCGCGCAATAAAGTGAGTTCCAAGTTCCAAAAATGAGTTTCGCATTGCAGGCTGGAAAAGTTTAAGTCAGCCGACCTGAAATACGAAATTTTGAAACTTGGCGCTGATCTTTGAAACTTGGAACTTGGAACTTGAAATGCAAAACGAACATCAGGAACTCGAAAATTTAAGCGCGGCGGAGTTGACCGAAGAATCGACCGCGACCGAACAAACTTCGCGTCTGAGCATGGCGGTCTTCTTTTTGTTGTGCGTAATTTTGATTTTTTCGGTTCTGGCATACGGTGCGGTCGAAACCTGGGCATTCGGATTTATTTCGATTTTGACCGGACTTATCACGATTTTTTGGTTGGCGGACGCGTGGTTTAACAAAGAATTGCGGATCAATACGAGTATTTTGCAGCTTCCGCTGGTTGGTTTGATCTTGATTGGTGCCGTTCAGCTTTTGCCGCTTCGCAATCCCGATGTTTCAAGCGGTTTGCTCTCTGTTCCGGCGGTCAGTTCGCTTTCGATTAATCCATATGCGACGCGGTTGATGGTTATTCAACTGATTATTTACGCGGTGTTTTTCGCCGCCGCGTTTGTTTTTATCAATAATCCGCAGCGTTTGCGAAAAATCGTCGCGGTCGTCGTGATTTTCGGCGCGGTCATGGCGTTTTTCGGCATTCTCCAGAAACTTTCCAGTCCCGAAGGGATTTACGGTTGGCGACCGACACCGCAGGCGATTCCGTTTGCGTCATTTGTCAATCAGCATCATTTTGCCGCTTTTATGGAATTGACTATTGGTTTGACGCTCGCGCTTCTCTGTGTAAAAGCGACCGGTAAAGATAAACGGCTGCTCCTGATAATCGCCAGTATTTTGATGGGAATTGCCATTCTTTTTACGGGTTCACGCGGCGGTTTGCTGAGTCTTGTAGGCGTTTCAGGCTTTGTTTTACTGGCAAATTTTTTGCGCCGCGCGGAAAGCGTTGAAGAAGTTTCAAAAGACGAGAAACGCTCAAGATTCCGGCGTAATTTAGCTCTGATCGGCGGCATTTTCGCCTTGAGTTTTGTTCTGATCGGCTCGGTTTTACTGCTCGGCGGCGATGCCGCGCTGGTGCGCGGAGTCGGTTTTACAAATCAGGCTGATGCGAGCAGCGGCAGAATGCATTTTTGGTCGATCGCGCTGCAAATCTTTAAAGATTATCCGATTCTCGGCGCGGGTTTGGACAGTTTCGGGACGGCTTTTCCGCGATATGATACATGGAACGGCAATTTGCGCGTCGAACAGGCGCATAACGATTATCTGCAAACACTTGCCGATGCGGGAATTTTCGGTTTGCTCTGCGTTGCGGGCTTTATTTTTCTGCTTTTCAAAAAAGGCTTGCAGCGAGTCGGCACAACTCACAGTCATTTTCGGCAAAGCGTGGCGATCGGCGCGTTGGCGGGTTGTTTCGGCATTTTGCTTCACAGCTTTTTCGACTTTCCGCTCCGGACATCTTCAAACGGATTTTTCTTTCTGCTTTTTGCCGTGTTGGCAACGGTTCCGATCGCCTATCCGAAATACCGGCGCAGGAGTCAAAAGTAAAATTTAAACATAAGGCAATTCAACCGACATTTTTTTCGGACATTTGTTTTTTTAACGCCAAGCTGCAAAGACTTGTTTGATTGGCTTTATGGGACAACTACGGTGACAAAGCCTTTATTGAAATAAAGGCGCAAGACCCACGGCTTTGATTTATCTTCGTTGTAATCGGCTTTGCGTAAAATGCCGCCGAGAAAGGTCGGTTTTCCGTCAAATTCCTTGATGTCCACGCTTTGGTCGAAGACGACGTAATCGAACGAGTGAATGGCATTGCCTTCGACATTGGTGGCAGTCGTCCGAAAAGCGTTCGGCGTATCTTTGACGCGGCAGATGACATTCAGCAATTTAGCGCAGTCTTCGACAAAACGGCGCGGCGGCAAAACGAATTCTTTGCCGATGAACGTTGCCAAAACGCGGTCTAATTCATCCCACGCTTTTTCCGCCTCGAGCGTGTTTGCCTTTGCGTTGTAATCGAGAATCTTGCCGGTCAGCGCGTAGATGTAAATGTAGCGCAGCTGGGCAATCTGTTTTTTATCGTTTTCGGCTTTAAGATTGTCTAAATACTGCGCGGCTAAAACGGCTGATTTGTTCCAATCTTCGGTGGTCAGCGCACCGGCGAGAATGTCCCAATCGGCATCGGCGATTTCCGTCAAAACTTTTTGCTGAGCGGGAACGCTTTTTGGCATTGAGCGGACGGGTTGTTTAGTTTTCTGCGCGAAAACGCCTGCCGCTGAAAGGGAGATCAAAATTGTGATGAAGATAACTTTTTTCATTGGTTTGATTTAATGCAAAGGCGCAAAGTCGCAAAGTTGCGAAGTAAAATAATTATCACAAAATCTTTGCGTCCAATGGCATCTTTGCGCCTTTGCATTAAATATTTCTACTGCTGTTTCAATAATCTTTCACGCGCGACGATCGCTTCCTGATAACCGCCGCCTTTCATATCGCCCATCGAAATGACTTTTTCATAGATTTTGACGGCGGATTGGTTTTGGTCGTAATACTCATAAAGTCGGGCGAGCGCGACATACGTCAGCGAGATCAATGCCGTGTCGGTTTTTTCATTGATTTCAGCCCGTTTCGCCGCCGATTTCAGCACGTTTTCATAAAAATCTTTGGCTTCGAGAAGCAGCGCGTTGCGTTTTTCGAGATCGGTGATCGAAGCGGCGGACAGACTTTTTACACGACCGAGCGCGTAGAACACTCGCGGTTCCGTCGGATTGGTGGCGAGCAGTGTTTTGAGTTCGGTTTCGGCTTCCGCGTATTTTTGCGATTGGATCAGCGGTTCGACTTCGCCGAGCTTTTTCGTCAAAGGATTTTCGATGATGAGAAGCGCATTCTTTCTTTGTTCATCGCGCAGGGCAAGCGCCCGCTTGCGCGCGTCGGCGTTTTCTGCCAGCCGATCGATTTCTTTCGCCGCGTCGAGCGAGACGATCATATCGCGCAAAGAACTGGCGATGTCGAATTGCGATTCTTCCAAACCCTTTAACTGCTGCGCGAAATAGAACGACAAGACCGCGCCTTTTTCGTAGGCGTCGGAAAGTTTCAGCGTCATTTCATCTTCCGCCGTTGGCATTGAAAAGAATCTGTTGTCGATCAGAAAAAGTTCGTTGGACAATCTGACGACCTTTCTGCCTTGCGCGTCGGTCGTTTCGCTGATTGGTTTGCGACCAGCATTGCGGCGCGCTTCGGCAGTCGCGTCCTGAAATTTTTGATAATAGATTTGCCGCGCATCGACCGCCGCGACCAATGAACGCGAGATCGCGAGAAAAACATCGGGCGAAATGTCGGGATTCGCTTTGCGTCGTTCGTCGAGCAGCGTCCGGATACTTTCTTTGAGCGTTAAAAGTTCCTTGGAGTTTTTTAAAATGACCGGATCGAGGATGAATTGCAGATAAGCGCGGCGCACTTCCGAATCGCTCAGATCCGTCGCCGGCGGAACGATCGCGTAATAATCGTCGCCGATATTGCGGAAATTGATCGTATCGCTCTGCGCCAGCAGATCGGGCACGATAAAAAATCTCCGCGTCCGTTCGACTGTTTCGATCTTTTGAAGTTTGGCGGTTTTGCTCTTGCCTTTCTGAACTTCGGTTTTGATTTGTTCAAGATAAGTGAGCTGCGGTCTTGTGTGAAGATAATCAAGCAGATCGCGGACCATTCGGATGGTCGAAGGACGAAGCGCGTCGCCGGTTGCCTGATATTCTTTATAGTATTCTTCGATCCTTGCGCCGACGGTTGTCGTTTTTTGCTCCGCTCCGTCCGCGACCTTGATCGGACTCCGGTAAAATTGGCGAATATACGGCGAAAAATCGAGAACTTCTAAAAGATCGCCGGGCAGATCGGTCGCGCGGGTCGGTTCGGCAAGATCCGGGACGGGCGAGAGCGTGTAAGCCATCGAAATAAACGGCGCGGCGATTTCGTTAAAGAAACTTCGATGTTTTTCTAGAAATGCCTTTTTATCTTCATCATTCAAACTTCCGGTGCGGTATTTTTCGAATTGTTCGGAAAATGATTTTTGCTCGGCTAGCAATGGTTTTCCGTCCTTTTCTTTTATTTTTCGTTTGTATTTTTCGGCATACCGTTTGGCTAATTGGTCAACAAAAAACTTCATTTTTTGTTGCAGATCGGGATTTAACGTCGCCAGATCAGTTCGCAGTTTTTGCCGGAATTCGGAGCCTTTGGTAGTCAAAGGCGTTTCCAGTCCGGCGGCTTCAAGCGACGCAAGCACGGCGATCAAACGGCGGTCAGGTTCGATTTTGACGCCGTATTGCGAGAGATCGAAACTCTGCGAAGTGGTTTGCGCCTCTGCGCCGACCGAAAAAATTAATATTAGGGCAAGAAAAAAAACTCTTTTCATTTTTGTGATTGAGGCAAAAAGCGCGTGCATTAACAATTTCGGTCAATTTCGTTTAAGAAATCCGCCATTGCGGGCGGGCGCTTGATGCCTTGAAAATTGGAACAAAGAACACAAAATCAACAAAGAAATTATTCTGGGGAATAAGTTACGGTTTTCTTTGGAAATTTTATGTCTTCGCTCCGGTTTTAAAGATGCTTCGAATATTATCAAAGATGCCTTTTGAAAAAAAGGATAAAGGAAAACTTGTGGGTTTGTCCTTTATCCTTTGCGGTTGCTTTTGAATTTTTGGTTAATTATAGCTGCTCAGTGCTTCACCTTCGTTTTCAAAAACATCGAAAACGGTCAGAAGTTTGGTGATTGCGAGCAGGTCTTGAATTTTTTGGGTCAGGTTCAAAAGTTTTAGACTTCCGCCTTCTTTGTTGACGGCGGTAAAACTCGAAACCAATTCGCCGATGCCGCTTGAATCGACATATCCGACACTGCCGAGATTCAAGAGAATTTTCTTTTTGCCTTCGCCGAGCAATCGGCGAATCGTGTTGCGAAGCGCGACGCTTCCTTCACCAATCGTGACCTTGCCGTCCATATCGAGTATCGTAATGTCGCCTGCTTGGCGTTCCGTTAAATTAAGTTCAGCCATTTTTATCTCCTCGTAAAAAAATTAAATAATTAGGTGCAAATTTTAGATGAAATTTACCAAAAAATCTAAGTAAAATAAAACTCTTAACAGTTTTTTATCATTTTTACTATCATTCCGCCTTCCGCGTGCCGTTGCCATTCGACTTTATCAACAAAATTATGCATAAACAAAATTCCGCGTCCCGATGCTTTCAAAAGATTTTCGGGATTGGTCGGGTCGGGAACTTCCGTGACGTCAAATCCTTTGCCGAAATCCCGAATCATAATTTCTATTCCGCCGTCGAGACTGACTAGCGTCACTTCAACTTGCTTTGTTTCGTCGAGTTTGTTGCCGTGTTTGACGGCGTTGGCGAGGGCTTCGCGCACCGCCATATCGATCCCGAAAAGTTCGTCGTCGCCAAAACCCGCGTTCGACGCAAACGCTGTCGCCTTTTGAACAGCTTCGTCAATCGCTTCAATTTTACTTGAGATGGAAAATTTTGTTTCTTTTTCGTCCACCGTTTGCCGATAAATATCGTTCATTTCTACAATAAACTTTACTGTAAGTTTGCTTTTTATTGGTGTTTATGTCAAGAACTGAGCCGTTTTTCGCCGAAAATCTTGAGAATTGGAACAAATTAATTTCCACTTTTACCTACTTTGAGCAATCCGCGTTTGTGGCGATTTTGCGGATAGGCGCAAAATCGCTACGAAAATAATCTCTGAAAATCTAACGAAACTTGTCTGAAACACCCGAAAATAACCATCTTTATTGAACATTACGGTTTGGCACGCGGCTTGTTATCAGTCAAACCGTGAGCGAAAGAATGGTTTAGGGAAAATATCGGAAGGCATAGAAACAAGGCGTAAATTATTCTTTCGCTCACGCAAAATTTTGAAAATATATATTAAGGAGAAAGAATGAAAAACAAACTCGGAATTTTTACTGCGTTGATTTTAAGTTTGATCATTGCCGGGTCGGTTTTTGCGTCGCCGACGACGGTTTCTGTCAAGAAACCGACCGTTGCGGCAAAGACGAAAGTTAGCAAAACGACCAAAAAGAAAAAAAGACATCGGCGTCATAAACGAAAAGTTATGAAAAAAATAACGGCACCGACGCCGACGCCTAAAAAAGTCAAATAAAGGAGGAATAAAAGGTTAGAAAAATTACATAAAAGTCATTAAGAATAAAGACGTTTCTCTTCTCAAAGCAAAAAAGGCGTAACTTTTGGGTAAAAGTTATGCCTTTTTTTAAGAAAATCAGTGATAAATTTACAGCGAAATTTAAAAAAGTTAAAGAGAATATTTGACAGACATCTTTGGTGGTTTGTTCTGGCAGCGGGTCTGATGTCACTTCTTCTTTACGGTTTGTCGGCTTTTACCGCGAAACCGACGGTCGAAACCATCACGACCAATGCGCCGACCTTTAATGCTGACAATAATCAAATGCGCGAAGTTGATTATAAATCGCCGAAAAAGTTGCGAAGGCGTTAATCCAGTTCGATGCCGAATCTTTCCGCCATGCGGTAAAGCGTCCGGCGGTCAATGCCCAGGATCTCGGCGGTGCGTGTCCGGTTTCCGTCGGCTTTCTCCAAAACGTGCATTAAATATCTTTTTTCCAGTTCATCAAGTTTCGGCAGATCGCCGTAAAGCTGCGACAAATGAAACCGCGTCGCCTGTTGTTTGAATTCATCGGAAAGCAATTTGACGGGCAGATCTTCCGTCAGAATTTCGTTGCCGCGGGCGCGCAGTGCCGCGTATTCGACCGCCGCTTCGAGCTCGCGGACGTTGCCCTTCCATTCATAGATCTGCAACGTTTTCAGCGCGTCATCCGAAAACCGCAGATTTTCTTTACCGACATTTTTGCGCGCTTTGAACAAAAATTTTTCGACCAGAATCAAAATATCGGTCGGACGTTCGCGAAGCGGCGGAACGCGCAGCGTGACAACGCTCAGGCGATAATAGAGATCTTCGCGGAAATTTCCGTTTTTGACGTCTTCTTCGAGATTTCGATTCGTCGCCGTAATGATCCGCGCATCAACTTTACGGTTGTTCGGCGAACCGACGCGGCGGATTTCGCCTTCCTGCAAAGCACGCAGCAATTTGACCTGCATTGCTAAACTGGTTTCGCCGATCTCATCAAGAAAAAGCGTGCCGCCTTCGGCTTCTTCCCAAAGTCCGCGCCGGTCAGCCGTCGCGCCGGTAAAAGAACCTTTGGTATGTCCGAACAATTCGGCTTCCAAAAGGCTTTCGGTCAAGGCACCACAATTGACGGCGACGAAGTTTTTGTCTTTACGCGGAGAATTTTGATGGATCGCGCGGGCGACGAGTTCTTTGCCGGTGCCCGATTCGCCGAGAATCAAAACGGTCGAACGGGTCGGCGCGACGCGGGCGATCTCTTTGTAGAGCTCGATCATTTTCGGCGAACTGCCGACCATTGCGCCGGACGAGATCTTTTCGGGCGCGATCTCTTCTTGATCGTGATTTTGTTCGAGGGCGCGTTTGGCGGTCGCCACGATCTCGTCAACCTTGAAAGGTTTTGAGATAAAATCCCACGCACCTTCGCGGCTCGCTTCGATCGCCGTTTCGAGCGAACCAAAACCCGTCACCAAAATGACCGGCGATTTTTCGCGCAGCCGCTGAAGCAGATCCAAGCCCGAAAGACTTGCTTCGAGATTGATGTCGCTGATGACGAGGTCGAATTTGTGCTGATTCGATAAAATTAAAGCTTTTTCGGGCGAATTTGCCGTCAAAACTTCCCAATCTTGCGCGGATAGAATTTCGCTTAAAAGCTCGCACGAAGCCTTGTCGTCGTCAACTACAAGGATTTTTTTCATTTTTAAATTAGAAACTGGGCGCCGTTGCTTGTCAAATGAGTCGTCGGTTTCAAAATCCGGATCAAAAAATCTTCAGTCTCGAAATTTGATTATTAGAACTTGGAATTTTAACCGTTTTGCCAAAGCCGCCAGATTCTGACCGGCAGAAATCCGACAAATTCGACAATGATGCGCGGAAATTTTTTAACGTCTGCCCACAAAGATTCGTTTTCGGCGTCCTCACCCGTGATCATCACGCCGCGCCGCATCGCAAAAAGATTAAAGAGCGCTGAAATGATCGAAAAGCTGATCGAGATCGCCAAACTTTTCGTGCGGTTCAGGTCGCCGTTGAGCGTGTGCAGAGTATATTCGATCGTGTGACTGTAAAGCGGCATCAAGACCATCACGAAAAGCGTCGCAAGCCAGATCGGCGAGGCTTTGCGAAGCGATTGCAGCAGCGAACCGCTGACGCCGCCGTGGATGACGCGAAAAATAAATTCGACGCTCATCGCGCCGAGTGCCGCTCGCCAGCCTTCCGACAAATGCGTAAAAAAATACATCGAACCCCGGAAAATGCCCGCCATAAAAGCAGACTTCCAGTTCCAACGCCAAAATAACATCTTGATCGGATGCTTTGCAGTATTTTTCAAGACTCCGAAAACTGTTTCGGTTTTTATTTCTTCCATTAAAAAAATGAACGTTACAGTAATTTAATGTGTGGGCAAATTAGTATAATACAATTCCGTAAATTTATCCGCTTTTGAAATTTCCTGATAGGCAAAAAAATCGTGCCGCCGCTGAAAATCCGCAAACATTTCATCATAGGTCGCGAAAAGCAGATCGGTTGCCGTCTCGGTGGTATGTGTTTGCACAGTTTCCAGAGCTTTTTCGATTTTCTTTTTGGAAAGAGTTGTATTTGCGACCGCTTCGCCGATGGTCGCCGCAAAACTTTCGGCGTTTGCCGCGGTCAGCCACGCATTTTCGTCGGTTGCGTATGACAAAATGCCGCCCGAATTCGGCACGACGACCGGCACGCCCGAAGCCATCGCTTCGAGGGCAACATTACCGAAAGGTTCGCGCGGATTCGGATGCAGAAAGGCGTCGGCATTGGCGTAATAATCCGCCAAAACGTCCTTGTCGAGATGACCGGTCAAGACGATTTTCCCGGGAAATCTTTTTTCCGTTTCCGCTTCGAGCCATTCCGCTTTGGGTCCCGCGCCGGCAATCAGAAGTCTGAAATCACGAGTCTGATCTTTCGCCAAAACTTCCATGATCTCCGGCAGAAACTGGATATTTTTTTCGGTCGAAAGCCGCGTCGAGGAAAGCAGCACAACGGAGTTTTCGGGAATTCCGGCTTTTGCGCGCATCTCAAGTTTGATCTTTGCAGACGCTCTTTGCGGATTGAAACGGGTCGCATCAACGCCGCGCGGACAAATTTTCAGCCGTTCCGGAAAAGGTATTTTTGCCGCGCGGAAAAATTTCCAGCATTTGTTGAAAAACATTTCGGAGCGGTGCGCATTATGATCTTTTTGGACGGATTCGTATAATTCTTCGGCGACAAACGGCGAATTGGCAATGTAAAAATCGAACATCGCGAGATTATAGTTGCCCATCAGGCGCCGCGCAAACCATTTACCCAAACTGCCTTTTGAGACAAATGAAGAGATGATCGTGTCGAATCTTTCGCCCGTAAAATAAACGAGCATCGGGCGATTGAGCTGTTTGAATTTACCTTTGCGAATAATTCCCGCGAGCAGCGTCAGCGAATAATTATCGTAAATTTCGATAATCTCGGGCATTTCCGCCATTAAGATCTTGCGGATCGGCGTTTCATTTTGAATATATTGCCACGGCATCATCAAACGGTAACGCTTGTCGATGATCGGCGACGGCGGCGCGGCGACATAATAGATCTTGGCAAATTCATTGATTTGTTCGACCGCTTCCGTTTCGCCCGGCACGATCAGACGGACTGCTCTTCGGTGACGTTCCGCCGCTTCGAGCAGCTTGTTGTAATTTGTGCTGACGCCGCCCGAATTTTTATGATAATAGTTCGTAATATGAACCGATTTGGGC
>JBBQOA010000012.1:0-18613 GCA_038330465.1 Pyrinomonadales bacterium | reverse complement strand
TTGAAGTTTCTCATAAAAACTTGTATTCTTTTTCTCACAAGGTGGCATATTTGTTACTCTTTTCGTCTTAATCTAATGAAAATTGTAACATTTGCTGCCTTGTTTTAATTTTTATAAGAAAACCGTGAAAACTGAATATTTGTTGCGTCAGGCGATTTGTGCTTTGGTCAAATCGTTTTGTGCGCGGGTCAAAACCGTTTGTGCGCGGGTCGAATCGATCTGTGCAAAGGCTTGATCGGCTTGTGCAAAACTGTGTTTGATTTGTGCCGGGGTCAAATCGATTTGTCGAAAGGGGAAGACCATTTGTCGAGAGGTCAAATCGATTTGTCGAGAGCTTAAATTTAAAAATTCAAAAGGGGAATTGATACGATGACTGATCAAGAAAGAAACTATTACAACGCATTTGTGCGGATGCGCGATTTCGGCGTCGAAAATAATACTGTGGTTAAGAATTTCCCCGTTGCTTTGGCTAATTTTGCGACGCTGGCGACCGGCGTTGCCGAAATTGAGGCGAGCGGCGAAGTGCAATCTTCGGGCGCGATCGGGCAAGGCACGTCGCTCAAAGATTTTGCTCTCGCCGACCTGCGCGCGGCAATGCGGAAGATCAATCGAACTTCGCGTTCGCTGGCGGTCGATGATCCGCCGATCGCTGAACTGTTTCGGATGCCGTCCGGCAATAATGAACAGCAGACGCTTGCCGCCGCCCGCGCGTTTTTGGTCAATGCCGCGCCGCTTGCGCAACAGTTCATCGACTACGGAATGCCCGCCGATTTTATCGCCGCTCTGCAAACCGAGATCGCCGATTACGAACAAGCCATTACGCAAAAAAATGCCGCGCTTGACCTGGGCGTCGGCGCCACCGCAAACATCGGCGCAACTGTCCGCAATGCGCTCAAAGCAGCACGTCGTTTGCGCGGAATTGTCCCGAATATTTTCGCCGACAAACCGGCAATTCTCGCCGCCTGGGCAAGCGCCAGCCACGTCGAACGTCCGCCGAAAAAGAAAAAAGAAACTGCTTCGCCGACTTCGTAAAAACAATAGACATTTTTCCAAAATTTTTAACGCAAAGGCGCAAGGGCGCAAAGACCGCCAAGATAAATTCAACGAACGGTTGAAAGTTTAGCCAAACTCGCTTGAAATTTGCAGTGTTTTTCAGAAATTCAACCAAAGGATTTCTGCTCAAAAACCTTTGCGCCTTAGCAGTTTGGCGCCTTGGCGTTAAAGAAAAAGTCCATAATCAACCGCGCTTTGCACGAATCGCGCAAAACATCGATAATCAAGGCGTCGTCTCTACAGTTTAACTTTAAGGAGCAAATATAAATGGGCGTCAAAGAACAGATGATACGGGTTTTGCGGGGCAGCGAAACGCAGCGCATTCATTTCAGTTTAACGGGCTCGACGGGTATTTCGATTTCGGTTGACGGAAGCAGCTTTCGGCGCGTCGCGCAGGCTATCGAAGAAGATCGGATTCACGTTGCCGAAGGCGGCGTGGCGGGCGGTTGGGCGCAATATAATGCGCGAAACAATACTTTTAATGTCGGCACGGGCGAGCATTGGTCGCGGGCGTTCGACGCGCTTTTAGTTCACGAATCGGTTCACGCGTCGTTTGATCTCGTCAGTTCCACGCTGCCGTGGCTCGACAACGAAACCACCGCATACATCGCACAGGGTTATTACTTGCGAAATTCGGGATTCAGCGCAAGCCGTCTCGATCACGTCGGGCAAACAAATCAGCCTTACTTGGGTTTGAAAATCGTCGAATCGATCGTCAGCGGCGGCGGCGTGGACAGCTACTGGCTCGATCAATTACACGGTTCGCTGCTTTCCAGTCCGCAATATCACAGTTTTATTCGCGGCACCTTCACGGGCGACGGTTAATTCAATTACGAATTACGAATTACGAATTACAGATTACGGATTAAAAATTTGTTAATTTATAATTTTTAATTGCGCGCAAAGCAACCAAATGAAAAACTCGGCGCATCAAGATAAATAACTCTGATCGAGATGTTACAGCGCGAATTCAAAGCGCGGAAATAATAAAAAATAATCTGTCTAAGTTTTAAGGCAAACGCAAGAATTGTATTTATTCGGCGTTCAGGAGAAGTTATGTCTAAAAAAAGTTTGATCGATTCCATTCAAATAAAAAGCCCTTGTTCCGAAGATTGGAACGCGATGAAAGGCGGCGACAAAGTGCGGTTTTGCGGTCATTGCGATTTGAATGTCAACAATATTTCGGCGCTCACGCGCAAACAGGCAATGAAATTAGTGCGCGATTCCGACGGTCGGATCTGCGTCCGTTACATCAAAAATCCGGTCGATAACAAACCGCTTTTTGCCGACCGGCTGTATAAAATAACGCGCCGCGCCGGAATCGCCGCCGGAGTTTTGGGCGCGTCGCTCGCGCTTTCGACATTAACTTATGCGCAGGGCGCACCCGTTCTTTTAAAAAGAAATCCGGACGCACAAACGAAAACCTTAAAAGAAAAAGACTCCGACAAAGACAAGACCGAAAGCCGCACGGGAAGCATTTCGGGAACTTTGATTGACCAACAAGACGCGGTTATTCCGAACTTTAAAATCACGCTGACCAATCAAAAAACCGGTCAGATTCAAACTACGACAACTAATAGCGACGGATATTTTGAATTCAGAAATATCGACGCGGACGTTTACAGTCTCAAATCCGAGGGCAAAGATGGTTTTAAAGCGAAAGAAATCAAGGAAATCACGGTGCGCGCAGCCGAAGATCTTCGACAAGATATTGAATTAGATATTGAGTTAGTGACAGTTATGGGCGATATCGCGATTGTTTCGTACCGAAGCCTGCTTCATCAGGCAGTTTCAAACGGCGATCTCGAAGAAGTCAAAAATCTGATCGCAAATGGCGAAAACATCAATCAAAAGGACGAAAATTACGGCAATATCACGCCGCTTTTTATCGCGGTCGAAAACGGCAGCGCGGACATCGCCGAAACGCTTTTGAATTTCGGCGCGCGGGTTAACGCGAAAGACGAGAATAAACAAACGCCGCTAATGAGATTGGACGAAGACGCTTCGCTTGAGCTCGTCAACCTTTTGATCAAACACGGCGCGAAGGTAAATCTGGTCGATCGAGAAGGCAACAACGCGCTGATCTTTGCGGCGCGCTCCGCCAAGGCGGAAGTTTTGCAGGTTTTGATCCGCCGCACGACCAATATCGACGCGCAAAACAGCGACGGACGCACCGCTTTGATGGAAGCCGCCGACGCCGACAATTTCGAAAACGTCCGCGCACTGCTGCTTGCGGGCGCCGATCTAAATTTAAAGGATAGAGAGGGCGAAACCGCACTCGATCTGACGACCGAAAACAAAATCGAAGAACTGCTCAAAGCATACGGCGCAACGGTCAGTGATAATTGATGCGCGCTCAGCACAAAGTTTATTCACCCGTCGATTCCTCACGTCTCATTTCGCACGATCATCTCGCTGGTCAACTTGCCCGACAGCAAAACGAGCGGAATGCCGCCGCCCGGATGCGTCGCGCCGCCGACAAAGTATAGATTTTCGACATCTTTCGACTTGTTCGGAACGCGCATAAAAGCCGAAAAAACGCCGTTTGAAGAAATGCCGTAGATCGAACCGCGATTGGCGCGGTATTTCGTTTCAAAATCGGTCGGCGTGATGATTTGCTCGAACTCAATTGAATCTTCCAAACCTTCGAGTCCGAAACTTTCGAGTTTTTTGATGATCAGATCGCGGTAATTTTGCTTTTCCGTTTCCCAATCGACCTTTTTGCTTGTCGCGGGCGCATTGACCAGCACGAACAGATTTTCGTGTCCGGCGGGCGCCTGACTTGCGTCGGTGCGCGAAGTCGCGCAAACGTAAACGGTCGGGTGCGGCGCGGGAATTTTCTGTTTGAAGATCGCGTCAAATTCCGCTTTATAATCGTCGGAAAAGAAGATATTGTGATGCGCGAGCTGCGGAAACTGTCGGCGCGTGCCGAGCAGCAGGACAAAGCCGCTGCACGACGGTTCGCGGTTTTGATATCTTTTGACGGGCAGCAGTTGGCGGTAAGTTTCGATCGCATCGGCGTTTGAGATGATCAGATCGGCGCTCGTCAGTTCGCCGCCGACGCTCACGCCGACCGCTCGTTTATCTTCGACGACGATCTTTTCAACCTCGGCTTCCGCGTAGATCTTGACGCCGAGCGCGCGCGCCAATTGTTCGAGCGCGCGCGGAATTTCATACATTCCGCCGCGCACCGACCACGCACCCAAACCGAATTCAACATACGGAATGAGCGCAAAGGTCGCCGGCGTTTTAAACGGCGACGAACCGTTATAGGTCGCAAAACGATTAAAAAGCTGGCGTAGTTTTTTAGATTTGAAGTAGTTTGCGTTGTGTTTGTCGAGCGTCTTGAAGGTCGATATCCTGAGCAGGTCGGGGAGATTGGCGAGCGTCAAAAGTTCCGGCAGATCGTTCAGACTTTTTGCTAAAAATGTGCGTGCCGCGATCTCGTATTTTTGTTTTGAATCGGCGAGATATTGGCGGAAGCTTTCAACATCTTCGGGCGCGAACTCGGCAATTTCGCGTTCCGTTCTGTCGATATTTTGCGAAGCGTCAAAGACTGTTTTATCAGACCAAAAATAGCGGCAGATCGGTTCAAGCGGAATAAGTTCGAGGTAATCTTCCGTTCGCTTTCCGCAAAATTCGAACAGATCATCGAGAACGTGCCGCATCGTCAAAAGCGACGCGCCCGTATCGAACTTATAGCCTTCGGCTTCGACCAGATTGACCTTGCCGCCGACCGTTTCATTCTTCTCCAAAACCGTCACCGAAAAACCCGACTTTGCGAGCCGGCACGCCGCCGAAAGTCCGCCTAAGCCCGCGCCGATGATGATGATTTCCTTCATTATTTTTTAACGTCAGGTCGCGAAGACGCAGAAACGCAAAGAAATTAATTTATAAAAATTCTTCGTATCTTCACGTCTTCGCGTCTTTGCGTTAGATCTTTTCGACAAACTTGCGAATGCGCTCAAGCGCGATCTCGATCTGTTCGTAAGATTTGCAATACGCGATCCGGACGTGATTTTCGCCGCCCGCACCGAATGCGCTGCCGGGAATAACGGCGACTTTTTCCTCATTGATCAAACGGTCGGCAAAAGTTTCGTCGTCCAAACCGGTTCGCTCGACGGACGGAAAAGCGTAGAACGCGCCCTTTGGTTCAAAGCAATCCAAGCCCATTTCGTTGAGTGATGAAACGACCAATTTCCGGCGTTTATTATATTCGGCGTGCATCGCCTCGACGAACGGTTCACCGATCTCAAGCGCATTGAGCGCGACGAACTGCGAGATCGTCGGCGCGCTCATCACGTCATATTGATGAATTTTCCCGAAGGCTTCGATCAATTCGGCGTTCGCGCAGACATACCCGACGCGCCAGCCCGTCATCGCGTAATCTTTCGAAAATCCGCCGAGCAAAACGGTCCGCTCTTTCATCTTCGGCAAGGCGGCGAAACAGACATGCTCGACGCCGTAAACGAGCCGGTCGTAGATCTCGTCGGAAATAATTAAAAGATCGTGTTTTTCAGCCAATTGCGCGATCTTTAAAGCATTTTCACGCGAGAGGACGGCGCCCGTCGGATTGTTCGGATACCCGATAAAAATCGCTTTTGTGCGCGGCGTAATGAGCGGTTCGATCTCTTCGGCGGTGATCTCGAAATTGTTTTCGGCGCGGCACGTGACAGTTACGGGAACGCCGTCGGCAAAGAGAATTTCGGGTTCGTAGGCGACAAAACACGGCGTCGGCACGATGATTTCATCGCCCGGATTGCAGATCGCGCCGAACACGCAGCGCATCGCTTCACTGACGCCGACCGTGATGATCATTTCGCCGTCCGCCTGATATGAAACGCCGTAGCGAGTTTCGAGATGTTCGGCGAGCTTTTCGCGCAGTTCCATCAGCCCGGAATTTGCCGTGTAATTGGTGACGCCGCGCAAGACGGAATCGAATCCGGCTTGAAAGAGCGGCTGCGGCGTGACGAAATCAGGTTCGCCGATGCCGAGCGAAATGACGTCGGGCATCTTTGCGGCGATCCCGAAAAAACGACGGATTCCCGAAGGTTTGACTTTGTAAATGCGGTCGGCGATAAAGCGGTTGCGGGCGGATAAAACTGGTGTCATAAATCTATTGTGTAGCTTACACTTCTCTCGTAAAAAGAATTTTTGATGGAGGAGGTAAGAGAAAATTGTGACACAATGCACCGAAAAAAAACAAAACGGATATTTATTTTTTTGAAATCAGAGTAAATTGTTTATGAAGAAAAGAAATAAGAATGGGACGCGGATGAACGCGGATTCAGCGGATTTACGCTGCTCTATTTTTTAAGTAAAAGTCAGTTGCGACCGCGTGAGCCGACACGTAAATTGTCATCCCTCGACAAAATCCATTTTCTTATCCGCAAGCGGTCCTGATTAATTCTCAAATAATCCGCGAAAATCTGACTGATCTGCGCAACCTGCGTCCCATTCTTTAATACTTCAAACAGATTCTACTTCGCCGCCCGCGCGTCTTTGACGAGTTGGACAAATTGCCGCGCCCGTTCAGTGATCAAAGCCGCATTTCCTTCGCTTAAAGCCTTTAAGTCAACCAAATCCGCGCCGATCCCGAGCGCCGATGAACCTGCCTTGATAAAATCCGCCGCCGTGTTCAGATTAACGCCGCCGGTCGGGATCAGTTCGATCTGCGGCAAGGGCGCTTTCAAGCCTTTGATATAGCTTGCGCCGCCCATTGCGCTGCACGGAAAGATCTTGACGAAATCCGCGCCCGCCTGCCACGCCGTGACGACTTCGGTCGGCGTCAGCGCGCCCGGACAGATCGCGACCGAATAACGCTGGCACAGCTCGATCGTTTTCAGATTGAGCGCCGGGCTGACGATAAACTGTGCGCCCGCCAAAATACAAGCCCGCGCCGTTTCCGGATCAAGCACCGTGCCCGCGCCTAAAACGACCTCATCGCCGAATTTGTCGGCAACCTGTTCCATCACTTTGATCGCGCCCGGCACGGTCATCGTAATTTCAAGGATCGGCACGCCGCCTTCTTTGATCGCGTCGATCGCCCGCATCGCTTCATCCGCCGACGAAGCCCGCACGACCGGCACGACGCCGATCTCGATAATTTTTTGAATAACTTCAGATTTTTTCATAAGTTTTATTTCAGATTACAGATTCACCAATCATCTGTAATTTGTAATTTGTAATTTTGCGCTTATCTCGCAACGCGCGCGCCGCCGCCTTTCATGACGCGCTGAACGTCCGCGAGACTTGCCATCGTCGTATCGCCCGGCGTCGTCATCGCGAGCGCGCCGTGTGCCGCGCCGCAATTGACGGCAAACTGCGCGTCTTCGCCCGACAAAAATCCGTAGATCAAGCCCGACGCGAACGAATCGCCGCCGCCGACGCGGTCAAAGATCTCTAAGTTTTCGCGCATCGTTGCCTGATAAAGTGTGTCGTTCGTAAAGCAAACCGCGCCCCAATCGTTGATCGACGCTGTTTTCGCGTTTCGCAAAGTCGTTGCCGCAACCGCAAAATTCGGAAATTCGGCAACCGCTTTGCGGATCATTTTTTCAAAATTTCCGACGTCTAATTTCGAATGATTTTCGTCCTGACCTTCGACCTCGAAACCTAAGCAAGCCGTAAAATCTTCTTCATTGCCGATCATCACGTCAACATATCGCGCGAGATCGCGGTTGACTTCCTGTGCTTTCGCCTGTCCGCCGATCGCTTTCCAGAGCGAATCGCGAAAATTCAGATCGTAGGAAATTATGGTGCCGTATTTTTTGGCAACTTCCATCGCTTCTTTGGCGACTTCGGGCGTCGTTTCCGAAAGAGCGCAGAAAATTCCGCCGGTGTGAAGCCAGCGCGCACCTTCTTCGCCAAAGATCTTTTCCCAATCGATGTCGCCTTTTTTAAGCTGCGAAACCGCCGTGTTGCCGCGATCCGAACAGCCCAGCGCGGCACGCACGCCGAATCCGCGTTCGGTAAAATTCATCCCGTTGCGCACCGTCCGCCCGACGCCGTCATATTTTGCCCATTTGACGTGCGATTGATCGACGCCGCCCTGATAGATCAGATCCTGCACCAATTTTCCGATCGGATTATCGGCGAGCGCCGTAACGACCGCCGCCCGCAAACCGAAACAGCGTTTCAGCCCGCGCGCGACGTTATATTCGCCGCCGCCTTCCCAAACTTCAAACGAGCGCGTCGTGTGAATTCGTTTATCGCCCGGATCGAGCCGCAGCATTACTTCGCCGAGACTGACAATGTCCCAGCGGCATTCTTCTTTCGATTTTATCTTCAACATATATTTTTAATTTTTAATTTTTAATTACACTTATCGTGTTTTTTAATGGCACTAACGTGCCATCCAGCCGCCGTCAACGACGAGCAGATGCCCTTGCAGATAATCGCTCGCGGCTGAACTCAAAAAAACGGCGGCGCCCGCGAGATCTTCGGGTTTTCCCCAATGTCCTGCCGGAATTCGCTCTAAAATCTGGCGGTTCCGCGTTTCGTCCGCCTGCAGCGCCGCCGTGTTGTTCGTTGCAAAATAACCCGGCGCGATCGCGTTGACGTTGATCTTATGTTTCGCCCATTCATTCGCGAGCGCTTTCGTCAATCCGGCGACGCCCGACTTTGAAGCCGTGTAGGCGGGAACCGTAATTCCGCCCTGAAACGACAAAAGCGAGGCGATATTGACGATCTTGCCGCCGCCTTGTTCGATCATTTTTCTGCCGGCGGCTTGCGAAAGCCGAAAAACGCTCGACAGATTGACTTCGAGCACGAATTCCCAATCTTCTTCCGTGAAATCGACCGCCGGCGCGCGGCGGATCGTGCCGGCATTATTGATCAAAATATCGATTCGCCCGAATTTTTCGATCACCTCGTCGACCATTCTTTTCGGAACTTTCTTATCCGCCAGATCGCCCGCGACTTCCGCCGATTGCCGACCGATCGCGGCGATCTTCGTGACCGTTTCCGCGGCGCCGCCCGGTTTGCTCGCGTGGCAGACGACCGCCGCCGCGCCGGCTTCCGCCAAACCGATCGCCATCGCCGCCCCGAGTCCTGACGACGAACCGGTCACAAAAGCAACTTTTCCGTCCAACTTAAATTTATCAAGAATCATAATTAAAAAATTTGAAATTTGAAATCACAAAATCGTCTGCACGCGCACTTTGACATTGCTGAACGCGGCGTTTCCCGTCAATTCGTCGATCACGCGGTCGTCGGTCAGATCATTGATCGAAACGCCGGCGTGATCTTTTGCCGTGTCAAGCCGGACGCCGCGACGCCCGTGTCCATAGCCGTGCGGAATCGAAACGACCCCCGGCGCGATCGTTTCCGTGATTTCGCACGGAATTTCGACATTGCCGACGCGCGACGTAACTTTGACGGTTTGATTATTTTTCAAATTCAGCTTTTCCGCGTCCGCCAGATTGATCTGCACCGTGCAGCGATTTTTGCCTTTAACGAGCAATTCGGAATTATGAAGCCACGAATTGCAATCGCGCAGATGCCGTCTGCCGATCAGCGCGAACGGAAATTCGTCCGTGTTTTTCTCCGCAACTTTTAATCTTTCCAAATCATTGACCAAAACCGCGGGCGCGAGATTTATTCGTTTATTTTCAGTAAAAAGCCGCGCGGGCAAACACGGTTTCAGTTCGCCCAAGTCAACGCCGTGCACCGATTTTTGCAGTTCTTCGAGCGATAATTTATATTGCCCGAACTGCAAACCGAAACCTAATTTCACTTCGGGCGCGGTCAGTTTCAGCGGTTCTTCTTTTTCGCTTAAACGATGCACGAGTTCCTGAAAAATCTCCCAATCGTAGCGCGCGCCGTCCGCTTTCGGAAAAAGCGGCGCGGAATATTTTGCCGTGTTGCGAACCGCCAGCAGATTAAAGACCACGTCGTAATGCGAAACTTCTAAACCGGTCGCGGGCGGCAGAATAAAATCGGCTTGACGCGTCGTTTCGTTGATGTAAATATCGATCGAAACCATCAAGTCGAGTTTTTCGAGCGCCGTTTCAAGTTGTCCGCCGTTCGGCGTCGAAAGAACCGGATTTCCGCAGCTCGTAATTAACGCTTTGATCTGTCCGGCGCCGTCGGTTAAAATCTCCTCCGCGAGCGCCGCAACCGGCAATTCGCCCATAAATTCGGGCAGCCCGCGCACCCGCGACTGCCAACGATCGAAAATATTCCCGCCCTTTGTCGCCGCCAAAACATCGAACGCCGGCGCGGTGAACATCGCGCCGCCCGCGCGGTCAAAATTGCCCGTCAAAATATTGATCGAATTGATCAGCCAATGACACAGGCTGCCGAATTTTTGGATCGAAACGCCCATTCTGCCGTAACAGACGGCGGATTTTGCGGCGGCAAATTCTACCGCAATTTGCTTGATCCGCGCGGCTGAAATTCCGGTTAATTTTTCAACCTTTTCGGGCGCGTAAGCTTTTGAAATTTCGCGCAAAGTTTCAACGCCGTCGGTGAAATCCTGCAATCTTTCAAGCTCGACGAGATTTTCCGCGAAAAGCGTGTGGACGACGGCGAGCAGAAAATAAACATCGCTCGACGGATTGATGAAATGATGTTCCGAAGCGACGCGCGCCGTTTCCGTCCGGCGCGGATCGATCAAAACAATCTTGCCGCCGCGTTTTTTGATCGATTCGAGCCGATTGATAATGTCGGGCGCGGTCATCAAACTGCCGTTCGAAGCGAGCGGATTAGCGCCGAGGATCAAAAAATAATCGGTTCGGTCAATGTCCGGAATCGGGATCAAAAGCGGATGCCCGAGCATTGTCCACGCCGCGAAATGATGCGGCAGTTGATCGACCGAGGTCGCCGAAAAATTGTTTTGGGTTTTGAGAGATTTCAGAAGTTCGCCGCTTGAAAGCAGCGTCCCGAAATTGTGAACCGACGGATTGCCCTGAAATACGGCGACCGCGTTTCTGCCGTATTTTGTTTGAATTTCTTTTATTTTCAGCGCGATCTCGGCAAAGGCTTCGTTCCACGAAATTTCCTGCCAATCTTTTCCGACTTTTTTAACGGGCAATTTCAGGCGATTTTTGTCTTCATAAATATCTTTCAGGGCAAGCGCTTTCGGACAAATATGTCCGCGTGAAAATGGATCGTTTTGGTCGCCCGTGATCGCTAAAACTTTGCCATTTTCGTGTTTGACCTCGATCCCGCAAATCGCTTCACACAAATTACAGGCGCGGTAATGAACTTCTGACATTGTTGTTTTCGCCTCGCAAATTTTGATAAAAAGGTATCTAAACTATACAAATTAAGATTCAAGATTCAAAATGCCGGTTCGAAAATCTTAAATCTTAAATCTTGAATCTTAAACCCTGATTACTATTTCTGCGAGGCTTCGAGACCCGAACCGCCGGTCGCATATTCGGGCTGAACATTGACGACGCCGAATTGACGATCTTCGATCTCCGTATTCGCCGCCATCATCCATAAAAAATTGATCGAACCGCCCGGCGCCGCGACGTTCGGATGATAGCCGCGCGGCATCACGATGACGTCGCCTTCGTGAACGACTTCGACGAGTTCGGGTTCTTCGAGATTCGTGTAAACCATCTGAATTCCCCACTGCGGCGCGGGCATATCAATGTATAGATACGCTTCTTCGAGCAATTCGGCGTGTTCGTGCGGCGGAAAGCTCGTCCAGTTGCCGTCCGTCGAAAACGTGACGCCCGCCATAATCCGTCCGGCTTCGATGTTTTTCCCCAATAGAATATTCAAATCGCGCTCGGTCGGCGGTTTTCCGGCGGTAAAATGGAGCGCGGGATTTTTGCGGATCTCTTGAAATGAAACAAATTGCAGCGGATAAAGATTCTCGACCGCCGCCGACAATTCGGCAATGTCGCAGCCGGTTTCGGTCGCGACCTCAACGTGCGAATCACGCGGAACATAGAGCGAATCGTAGCGGTTCAGTTCAAATGTTTGGTCGCCGGTCGAAATTTTCGCCAAGCCGTTCAGACAGATCAAGCCCGTTTCGTGCGTTTTAGTTTCAAATGTCAAAGGCGCGTCGCCGGCGTCGAGCCTGATGCGCCCGTAATGCAGATGCCGCGTCGCCGTATTTTTCGGCGTGACGCTAATGTTTCTGCCTTTTTCCCGATGCGTCGCCCGCACCACGCAGGTTTCGCGATTGATGTTTTCCAATGCAACTTGTTCTTTCATAATTTTCTATGTGAAAAAGTGAAAATGTAAAAAAGGTTATCGTCAGAAAACGACCGCAACTTTTTCACTTTTAACTTTTTTTACATTTTCACTTTTTTACTTTCAAAAACTCAAACCGCGCGTCAGATATTCTTCGACCGCGACTTCGAGCGCGCCGCCGATCGCTGCGCCCTGCGGTTCGCCGGCTTCGATCGACCAGCCTTCGGTTTTGCCGATAATACTGCGCTCGATCGCTTCGCGCAGCGGCTTTTCGATAAATTTCCAACCGTAAACAAGTCGTCCGCTGATGATCACGCGCGGAATACCGACGCCCATTATCACGTTGGCAATGCCGATCCCGAGATAATCACCGATTTTTTCGAGCGTTCGCTGCGCGCGGATCTCGCCGTTTTCCGCCTTTGAAACGATCTCGACGAAACGCGGCAAGCTTTCGTTCGGACGAATCGGTCGGTCGCCCAAAAACAACGAAGCGGCGGAGGCGGCGGACGCGTATTTTTCCCAGCAGCCGCGATTTCCGCAAACGCACGACTTACCGCCCGCGACGATCGTCATATGTCCGAATTCGCCCGCGACGCCGCGCCCCAAGCCCGAACCGCGATAAACCTCGCTGCCGATCACGAGCCCGACGCCGATTCCCGTGCCCGAACGAACCAGCACGAAATTCGTCAGCAAACCGTCGCTCGATTCGCGGATCTTCAACCGCGCTTCATACATCGCGGCGGCGGTCGCATCGTTTTCGACGACGACCTTGATGTTGGCGTTCGGCTGCAGAGCGGCGACGATATCAACATCGCGCCAATCAAGATTCGGCGCGTAAACCAATTTCCGCCGTTCGGCATCAGCCAAACCCGGAATGCTGACGCCGATCACGCGGCACGTTTTATCCGCGTTCGCCGCAATCAGGTCATCAATTTGTTCGCGCATCATTGCCAACGCGTCTGCCGCTTTCAAGGGCGTCGTAAAATCGTCCTCGTCCGAAATTTCGCCTTTCAGCGTCGTGATGCCGACTTGCGAAGTGCGGACGCCAAGATTGATGCCGATAAAATAATCGTTATCGTCAACAAATGACAAAACACGCGGCTTGCGTCCTTGTCCCGAAACTTCGAGCGTTTCTTCGCGTAAGATCCCGGCGGCGATCAGCGGTTTGACGTTTTCGGTGACTGTGCTTTTATCAATATCGAGCCGCTGCGCGATTTCGGTGCGCGTGATCGGCTGCGCCGCCCGAATCAACCGCAACAGTAAACTTCCCTTTTTGGCTATGTTCGGCGTTCCCGCCGTCGCATTTATCAAATCATTTTGAAATACTTTCGTTTCATTCATAGAATTGGAAAAATCTAATTCTACAACGAAACCGTCTGTTCTGCCCAAAACTGAAACTCACGATGTTTATTTTCTTCGGCACGCGCTAAAATTTCCCCGCTCGCGACCCTTTGCAAATGTTTGAATAACCGCTCGCCGACCTCGGCGATGCTTTCCGTGCCCTCGATGATATTTCCCGCCGAAACGTCCAGATCACGCGCCATTCGCTGAAAGATCGCGTTGTTCGAAGCGAGTTTGATGACCGGCGCGATCGCGTTGCCGATCGTCGTGCCGCGTCCGGTCGTAAAAATTACAACGGTCGCGCCCGCCGCGACGAGTCCCGGCGTCGATTCCTGATCGTAGCCCGGACCCTGCATCAGATTCAAACCTTTGAGGCGCGGCGTTTCGGCATATTCGACACAATCTTCGACGCGTGTCGTGCCGGCTTTGGCGATCGCGCCGAGGCTTTTGATCGTGATGTTCAAAAGTCCGCCGGCGATGTTTCCCGCGCTCGGATTATTGTTTAAGACAGCGCCGAATTTCGAGGCGTATTCTTTATACCAATCGATCATCGCGTAAATTTTCCGTCCGGTCGCAAAATCCTTCGCCCGATGCGCCAAAATATGTTCGGCGCCGCAAAATTCGGGAACTTCGGTGATCAGCACTGTCCCGCCCGAACGAATCAGCAAGTCCGAGGCAAAACCGAGCGCGGGATTTGCCGAAATCCCCGAAAATCCGTCCGAACCGCCGCATTTAACGCCGAGCACGAGCTCGCTCAACGGAAATTCTTCGCGCGCCGTTTTATTGACCTCGGGCAACATTTCCGCGACCATTCGCAAACCTTCTTCGATTGCCGCCTGCGTCCCGCCGACCTCCTGAATGCCGATCTTATAAAACGGTTTGTCGATCGGTTTATCGCGTTTTGTCAGATATTTTTCAACGTATGAAAGATTCGTTTTTTCGCAGCCGAGATCGATCAGAATAACGCCGCCGACATTCGGATGATCGGCGTAATTCGAAAGCGTCCGCATCATCACATCGAGCGTCGAACCGTCCTGACAGCCGCAGCCTTTGTTATGCGGAATCGCGACGACGCCGTCAATATTCGGAAATTTTTCGCGTTTGTAATGCAGAAATTCCGACATCATCGAGATCTGCGTCGCTTCGTGGCTCGCGCACATCGAGGTCGGCACGATCAACACGAAATTCCGCGTCCCGACACGCCCGTCGTTGCGCCGAAATCCCATAAATGTGCCGGTTTCTTCCACCGGAAAATAATCCGGCGACGGATTTTCGAGATCTTCCGGCAGATCGCGGACGATCGGCACATCGTTCGACATATTCTCGTGCGTGATCCATTCGCCCTTTTCAATTCCGAGGGAAGTTCCGATCGGCTGTCCGTATTGAAAGACAAAGTCATCGGCAGGAATATCACGCGTCGCAAAACGATGTCCGAGCGGCACGGCTTGTTTCAAAGCCAAAGTGCTTTGATTCGGCAAAACCAGCAGAAGATTTTCCGACGTTTCATTTTTGACGACCGCGACATTATCGTCTTTGTTGACGATGATCGCGTAATCGCTGATCGGAACGGCAGGTTGTGTATAAGTATCTAACATAATTTCAATTTGGGATTTTAGATTTCGGATTTCGGATTAACAATTGCCCAAAACCGTAGTTTTTCTACGCCTCTGACAAAACATCGGGCAAGACAAATGACTTCACATTTGTGTGCAGACGAATCCACAAACCCGGATTTTCGTCGCATTGGGCGGCTAATGCTGCTTCATCTTCGGCTAATTCCGTTTCGATAAAACGCTTAAAACTCGGGATTTTCCCCGGCGCGGTCGAAGCGTCAACGATCGATTGAACAATACATTTCGCGCCCAGGATCGCCGCCGGACCAAGCGTTAAAATGCTCGTCGCGCGCCGGCATTCGTCTTCGTCAGCGGCGGAAATATGGCTTCCGCCGACTTTGAATTTGTTGATGTGATGCGCGAGAATGCTCGGCGAGATCGGAATAATTCCGGCGATATCGTTAAACCGCGCGCCCGAATTCGGTTTGATGTAGCAAAGATGCGACGCACTTTCGGCTTCGGGTCCAAACCCCAAAAAGAAAATATCGATCCCGCCCAAACTTTCGAGCTTTTCGAGATATTTGATCAATTCACCTTCCAAATCATCGGTTTCCGTGTTCATCGGCGTAAAACTTTTGATCTTGGCAAAAAATTGATCACCCAAAAGCCGTTCAAAATCGCGGACAAAACTCAAGCCGTTGTTCATCCGCATCGGCGCCAGCGCGTCCTGCGTAAAAACGTGCAGCCGGGCGAGAAGCCCGTCAATTTCAGCGGTTTCCGACAATTGACTGATGATCTTATACATCGCCTGCGCGCCGCGTCCGCCGAGCAGCAGGATCGTGATATCGCCTTTTGTTTCTTTTGCATAAGCGATCAGCTCATCAAACATCGCTCGTCCGACGGCTTCTTCGGTCGGTGAAACCTGATATTCAAACGCGGAAGTATTCAAAGGGATTTTTGCGTCGTCAGCGGAATAACCCAGCCAGATATTATTGCCGGCGATTCGGCGAATTATCGTTTTTTTTGCTATACTTTGGAATGCCATTTTGATAAAGAATTATTTTAATTGGTTTAACCAATTAAATGCAAATTTTATATTTTGATTTTAGCCCGTTCGGCTGAAATCTGTTCTAATAATATACAAAATAATAGGCAAAAAGTAAATTGCGAGGGCTTGACAAACCTCTTTATGGTGTTACACACTACTAACAAATTTACTGAATGGTAATACCTTTTACTTATATTTTCATAAGTTTTAATTAAAAAATATTTTATATGAGTTATTCCAAATTGGATTTAAACGGCAAAGTCGCCGTGGTTATCGGCGGAACATCCGGCATCGGACGCGCCATCGCGCACGGTTTGGCAGAAGCGGGCGCGGATGTCGTCTGCACCTCGCGCCGCCTGGAACAAGTCGAAACAGCCGCGCGCGAAATCGAGAATCTCGGAAAGAAAACCCTCCGGATCGCGTCTGATGTTTCGGATAAAAATTCCCTCCAAACTCTTCTTGACGAATGTATTAAGGCATTCGGCAAAGTCGATATTCTGGTCAATTCGGCGGGACGCACGAAACGGGCGCCGACCGTCGATTTTGACGAAGCGGACTGGAACGCGATCATCGAAACGAATTTGACGGGAACGCTTCGCACCTGCCAGATTTTCGGGCGGCATTTTATCGAAAACGGCTACGGGCGAATTATCAATATCGCGTCGCTCTCAACCTTTGTCTCGCTGTTTGAGGTCGCGGCGTATTCGGCATCGAAAGCGGCGGTCGCGAGCTTGACGAAATCGCTGGCGATCGAATGGGCGAAAGCGGGCGTCAATGTCAACGCGATCGCGCCGGGCGTTTTCAAAACCGATCTGAATCGCGTGCTTTTGGAATCGAGCGACCGCGGCAAAGAATTTCAGATCCGCACGCCGATGGGACGTTTCGGGCAGGTCGAAGAGCTCGCCGGCGCGGCGGTCTTTTTAGCTTCGGACGCGGCAAGTTTTGTAACGGGCGAAGTTTTAGTCGTGGACGGCGGATTTCTGGCTTCGGGCGTCAATCAATAAAGACATTTTAACGCCAAGACACAAAGGCGCAAAGGCGCAAAGATTTTGAAAATCGTAATTAAATTTTCTTTGCGGCTCAGCGTCTTTGCGACTTTACGTTAAATAAATTTTGTGAATTCTGAAATTGAAACCAAAACCGAACGTTTAACGCAAATGCTTTCCGCTGAAAATCTTGGCGGAGTTTTGCTTAATTCACAGGCAAATTTCGCGTGGGCAACCGGCGGCAGCTCGAACGGCATTAATTTGAGCGTCGAAAACGGCGCGTGTTTTTTATTGGTCGGCACCGACGGGCGAAAGTTCGTGCTCGCCAATAATATCGAAATGCCGCGAATTTTGGCGGAAGAAATTTCCGACCGCGAATTTGAGCCGGTCGAATTTTCTTGGCAAGCCGAAAAAGCGGCGGGTGATTTGGTCGTCGAAAAAGCCAGATCGCTGCTCGGCGGCACCGGCGAAATCGCTTCCGATCTGCCGCTCGGCGCAAATGTTCGTCCGGTTGAAAATTTGATCGCGCGCTGCCGTTATAGTTTGACCGACGGCGAAATCGAACGGTTCCGTCAGCTCGGCAAAGACGCGGGCGACGCTTTGGGCAAGGTCTTTGCGATCATCGCGCCCGGCGAAACCGAACTCGAAATTGCAAGAAAAGTGAAAACCGCACTGGCAGAGCGCGGCATCGAGGCGGTTGTCACACTAGTCGGCGCGGATCAAAGAATAGAAAAGTTTCGGCATCCGGTTCCGACCGCAAACATCTGGAAAAAAGTTCTTTTGATCGCGGTTTGCGCGCGGCGCGAAGGTTTGATCGCGAGTCTCAGCCGGATCGCTTGCGTCGGCAAAATCCCCGCTGAATTAAGTCGCAAAACCGAAACGGTCGCGCACGTTTTCGCTAAATTTTTAGCGGCAACGCGAATCGGGGTGAGCGGCGCAGAAATTTATAAAGTCGCGGCTGACACTTATGCCGAAAATGGTTTCGCCGATGAAATAAACCGTCATCACCAAGGCGGCGCCGCAGGTTATAAAACACGCGATTGGGTAGCGCATCCGAAATCTTTGGAAATCGTCCAAGACAGACAGGCGTTTGCGTGGAATCCGAGCATCACCGGAACAAAAGCGGAAGAAACCGCGCTCGTTACCGGAAACGAAATTGAAATTATCACGGCAACACCGAACTTTCCGCAGATTTCGGTCGAAATCAACGGAACCGAATATTTCTCTCCCGGCATTTTGAGTTTGTAAGCAGAACGCAGACGATCTATTTGTCTGAAAATCAATAAAAACGAGGTCAACTGAATGAATGAAGAAATAGAAGAACCGAAATCCGAAGCCGAAATTTCGCCGCAAACAGCCGCCGCGAGTGTTGCGGGCGCGGTCGTTGCCGCCGCCGATGGAGTTTATGCACGCATCGGTTATCAGCGTTGGACAATCTGCGCTTTACTGTTTTTTGCGACGACCATCAATTACATCGACCG
>JBBQOA010000011.1:0-18616 GCA_038330465.1 Pyrinomonadales bacterium | reverse complement strand
CAATCTTGAGAAGCCGCCCTTCGCGAAAAAGATATTCGTCGATCGCGGCGGCGCGTCCGGCAAAGATCGTCGCCGACGGGACGCCGAGCGCCGCCGCCTCACGATTCATCGTGCCGCCGCCGCTGACCACAAAATCCGCCGCCGCCAGCAAATTCGCGCCGTCCAAAACCCGCTCGGGAATAATGATGTTCGCCAGCGGGTGTTTTTGCCGCAGTTCCGCGCCCTGATAACTTTTACGCGGCAGCAGAATTATTTTGACGTTTTCGTAAGCCGCAAATTTATCGAGCATTTCATCGAGGATCTCATTTGCAAACCCGCGATGATAGAGCGCTTCGGGCGCGTGCGGACGCACGACGACAAGAATGTTTTCGGGCAAAATGCCGCGTGCGCGCAGTTCATTTTGAAAATCCGCGGCAGGCTCGAAATCCGCTAAATAGACGTCTTCTTTGATGCCCGCAAACTTTTTTGTTTTATTTAACGCGCCGAATTTTCGTAAAAATTCATCGGGAAAGCTTTCCGGGACGATCACGCGATTTGCCAATCTGAAAGATAAACGATTCATCGGATGATGTTCGTAATCCATTAAATTTACCGATCTTATTCGCAACAGCCGACCGACCGCGAGCGGTTCGTGCGAATTATGCGACAAAATAAGGTCGATGTTTTTTCCGCGCGCCCAACGCGTCAGATCAAAAACTCTGCCGCCGAATTTCGCGCCTTTCTGCAAAATTCCTTTGCCGCCGTGCGTGCCGAAAACTTCGATCGGCAGATTTGCTTTTCGGGCGAGTTCGACCGTTTGTGCATAATCGCGCGCCGTCCATAAAATCTCGTGTCCGCGCGCGTTCAGCTTCGCCGCAATTGCGAGAAAAAACGGCACGTGCGGCGAATTTCCAAGATCGATCCAAATCTTCATCGGTGTTTCAAATTTCAAGCTCCAAGTTTCAAAGTTTATCAGTTTTTCGCTTGAAACTTGGAGTTTGCTTCAATTAATCGCGCGATCGCAAACGCCGTCCACGCGTTTGACCAGCGAATGAAAGATGTTTTGACGAGTTTGTCTTTTCGTTTTTGATAATAGAAAAATCCGCGGTCGCGGTCGCGCATATTTTCGATCGTCCAGACGGCGACCTTTTCCGCGAGCGGCAAACATCGTTCGTCAATTTCGCTCAATTGGCAAAGCGCGGCGATCGCCGCCGCCGCCGAATGAATATCGATCGGAAAAGTTTCCCGGTCGTAATATTTCGGCGTTCCGTCCGGCAAAAAGAAATTTTCGAGCCAGAAATCCAAACCGGATTTGATGGAGTTTTGGCAATTAAGATCGGGAATCAGTTTTTGCAGGCGAAAGAGCGAAAGCAAAATATAAGCCGTGTGAAAATTATCGATCCACGCGTGACGCAGTCGTGCGCCGTAAGCCCACGCGCCGTTTTCTTTTTGGCGGTCGATCACAAATCGCGCCGTTTTGGCGGCTAAATTCAAATAATTTTCGCCGTTCGTGAGCTTGCCGACATTCGCCAAAGTCTCGCCCGCGAGCAGCGACGCGTTAAATATCACGCTTTCATCGAGCGGCGTATAGCTGAAACAAATTTCCGTTTCAGTCTCGTCGATGCGATTGAGATCTTCCGTGATAAAGGCGCAAATTTCACGCGCCGTCGCGAGATAAATTTCGTCGCCGAAAAGTTCAAAACCTTCGATCAATGCCTGTGCGGCAAAAGCCGTCGGGACAATCGTCGGCGTTCCGCGCGGCGCGAAAAAAGCGCGTGATTGCCAATCGAAATTGTAACCGAAGGCGGTTCGATTTTGGATTTTGGATTTTGGATTTGGGATTGAAATTTTTAAGCTGAGAAGTTTTTCGAGAAATCGTTTGGCGTTTTCAGCGTGATTCGGTTGATAAGTCGCGCGAAATCTCGAAAGTTCGGCGAGCGCGAAAAGTGCGATTCCTTTTGCATTGACGCCTTTTTCAACCTTCAGTGCGGGACGCAGATTTTTTGCCGAACGCTTGACTATTTGCAGCCACGCAAGCCGCGTAATTGAAAAATATTTGAGCGGCGACGCTTGAAAGATCCGGCTGTTCAAACCGTCAAACGGATCGTAACCCGCAAAATTTTCCGTTTCGCAATAGGCAAAAAGCTCGTCGTAAATCGTTTGCAAATCTTCGGTCATCTGAAAAAAGAAAACCACAGATTAGCATAGATTTCTTTTTGCGATGAATGATTTTGGAAGTTTGAACCGGAGAGATCTACAATCTCGGCAAAGTAAAACTAAAGCGCGAGCCTTGCCCGACTTCTGATTCGACCAGACAATCGCCGCCGTGTTGTTCGATAACTTCTTTGACGAGCGAAAGCCCGAGTCCGGTTGATTCGTCTTCTTTGTCCTGTCCCTCGCGGGCGACCCGGTAAAATTTTTGCCAGATCTTTTCCTTTTCGTCCGATGGCACGCCGTAACCGCGATCTTCGACGACGACGCGCAAAAAATCGGCTTCCAAAACGGTCGAGATCATCACCGAGGTTTTTTCCGGACTGTATTTGATGGCGTTGTCGATCAAGTTTGTGATCGCGCGGCGGATCAAACCTTTATCGGCGGCAATCGGCGGAAGAGTATCGTTTGTCTGTTCGACCAAGCGAATTCGTTTGCGTTTCGCGGTTTCCTGCAATTCGTCAATGACTTCGTGAACGACCGTGTCGAGCTTGACCGCTGTTTTCGTGACTTCTCTTTTGTCGGATTGTTCGAGATTCGAGACCGACAGAAAGGTCGAGAGCATTTTTGAAAGACGCTGCGATTCGTTCGTGATGATCGTTAAAAATTCGCGATTTTCTTCGGAAATTGCCTCGTCCATCAAAATCAATTCGGCAAAACCTTTAATGCTCGTGATCGGTGTGCGGAGCTCGTGCGACATCAGACTTGCCATATCAGAGCGCAATTTCTCGTTTTCTTTGACGGCGGAAATGTCGCGCAGCGTGATCAGGAAACAGGCAGGTTTCATCGCGACATTGGTTTCGTGGATTGAAACGTTGTCCGACGGAACTTTGACGAGCGAGATCTGAAGGTCGAGTGTCCGGTTTTTGTCATGAAAATATAATTCGTTTTGATAATTTTCGCCCGTTTGCAGTACGCGCCGAATCGCCAAATGCGGTTCGCTGAAAACATCGGTTTTAAAGTTTTTCAAAAGCCCGAAAAGGTCGAGTTCGTAAATTTCCTTCGGATTAAGTTTCGCCAGATGGCGCATTTGGCGGTTGAGATAAGCGAGCGTGCCGTCGAGATAAGCAATTGCATGCGCTTCTTTCAAATATGAACTGGCGACCGCGCTGAATGATTGTTCCTTCATCAGACTTTTTATCAGGCTCGTCGTGCCGATGCGGTTTTCCGCCGAATTGGTCGAAAGAAAACTCCACCAGAATTTGTTCGGCAAATCTTTGTCGCGCAGTTCTTTGCGCTGAAAATTGCGCGCCAATTGTCCGCAGAAAGATTCCAAAACATATTGATCGGCGCGTTCGAAATCGCGGTAAACTTTAACGAATAATACGCCGACAGCAACGCCTTCGTAAATCAGCGGCAGGGCGATTTGCGCCGATTTTGCCTGATTTTCGTCGGTTTCCACAACCGTGACGCGCGATTCCAAGGCGCGTTCGCAAAGCGCGATGCTTTCGCGCCAGGCGGTTTGTCGTGAAATCAAAGAATCGACCGAACTCCCGTTTCGCGCCCGTCCGACCGGCGTTAAACCTTCGTCGGTATCAAACCGAAAAACTATCGCTTCGGACAAGGGAAATACGGTTTCGAGCAATTTTAAGCCGTTTTCGATTCGCAAGTCCGCCGATTTTCCTTCAAGAATGTGACCTGTCGAAGCGAGTTCGACCAATTTTTCCGTCAGTTCTGAATCAATTAACCAGAGTTTTTTCAGATGAACGAAGAAAATCGGGAGAAAGGTCACAAAAACCGTCCGCATAAAAAACAGGTTGACCGAAAAATATTTTGCCGCGATAAAAGATAAAACTCCCCAAATGACGACAAACGGCACGGCAAATTTCAGAAGTCGTTTGAGTGGGAATTTTTCCGCCAGAAAACCGGCTGCCAGTGCCAGTAAGATCAAAATTCCAAAACCCAACCAATTAACCGTTATTTTTTCAATCGGCAGATAGTTGGTCAAATAAGCAGAGAAAACGAAAATTATTTCCACCGAAGAAATAACCAAAATTGCGGCGATGAGTGATAAAAGTAATGAAACAAAAACACTTTTGCTTCTAATAATTTCCATATGATTTAGGTGAAATTTAAGAAATCAGATTTTGCAGGGAACTTAATGAAGGCTTTTTCAAGCGCGGCAAACTTAACTGTTTACCTCTAAAATTATGCAATAAAAACAAGGCTCAACACAAGCATTTGCCGCAAAAAAGAGACTTTAAACTTCATTTTTTTCGTTCCTCTTGCCTTTTTACCTTTTACTTCACCTGTGCTTTTGCCCTTTTGGATGAAAAACTTCATAATGAAAATTTGTTATAAGATTATGAAATTTCTTTCAAACAGCAGACTTTTGTTGATCGGTTTATGGCTCGGTGCCGCAGTTTTTTTTAGTTTTGCAGTGGCACCAAGCGCGTTTGCCGTTTTGTCTTCACGCGAACTTGCCGGCGCAATGGTTTCGCGAAGTTTGACGATCATCAACATCAGCGGCTTGGTCATCGGGCTGATTTTGCTGGCGAGTTCGTTTATCGCGGCAACCGGCGCAAATCGTTTGTTGCTCTGGACGGAAAGGTTTTTGCTTTTGCTTTTGACGGCGGCGTGCGCGGTCGGGCAGTTTGTCATCGCGCTCTGGCTCTCTTTCGTCAAAGCGGAGATGGGCAAGCCGATCGATGAGATCGCGCTCGACGATCCGCTCAGAATTAAATTCAACAATCTGCACGAATATTCGGTGTGGATTTTGGTCGCCGCAATGATCGCCGCGCTGATCGCGTTCTTTTTAATTTCCGGAAAATCTGATAAAAAAATAGTTGTCGAAGACAAAAACGAATTCAAATTTTAATTCTTAGAAAAAATGTTTAATACGATTAGAGAAAATATCGAGCGCACGCTCGGCATCGAACGCAAAACAAAGCCGAGCAGAAAAGGCGCAGTGGTTGAAGGAATCGGCGATTTCTCAGGACGCTTTAAGAATTGGCACGGTGATGAAAAACTAAATAATTATCCGTTTGTCGAAAATACTTATGCGCCTTTTACGCCGCTTCAACGCGCGCTGCCGATGCTCAATCTGGCGTTGATCTCGTCTGCCGGAGCTTATATTGACGGCACCGAACCGTTTGATCTCGGTTCAAAGGACGGCGATCTGAGCTTTCGGGAAATTCCGATCGAGGTCGATGCCGAAGATCTGCTCTATTCGGCGAAAGGTTATGATGCAGCCGCTGTCAAAGAAGACCGCAACGTGCAAATTCCGATCGATCGATTGCTCGAATACGAAGCCAACGGCGTGATCGGAAGACTCAATAATGTTTGGTGGAGCCTGAGCAGCTACATTCCGAATGCCGCGCTCGTCGCCAAAGAAATCGCGCCGCGCATTGCCGACCGCTTGGCGGCTGCCGAAGTGCAAGCCGCGCTTCTGATTCCGGCTTCGCGGCTCTGTCATCAAACTTTGGGAATTATCGCCCGGACCATCGAGGAACGGGGAATTCCGACAATGCTGATTTCGGTTGACCGCACGGTGACGGACAAGATCCGTCCGCCGCGCACCGCTTATTACAACGGCAAAATAGGCGCGGTTGTCGGCGACCCGAATTGGAAACAATATCAGCTGCGTGTTTTGGACGAATCTTTGCGCTGGATCGAAACATTAGATCAACCGGCTTCGCGAAAACTCACCGTCGAGCTTGAAACGGAAACGGAAAACTCACGCGGCGAACGATAAGAATTTTATTATCTTGTTTTGAAATAAATTGACAGAAAATTGGTTGATTTTACATTTATCCGCAGACAGACGTCTGACGGTAAACACAAACAGATGAAGCGGGATCGTTGTTAAACGATCCCGCTTCATCTGTTTGTTATTTTATTCATCCCGCACTAAAAAACTCTCGTTTGGTGGCAAAGATCGTCATCCGGAAGAAGATGTCGCCAGATATTACAACACAGGCGACAGAATAAAGGCGCGTGGCAAGTTCGGAGAATTTTGGGCAATGCTTAGGATTGTCGATCGAATTAAAACTTAAGTGTGCGCTACCGCACTTAAGTTTTTACCGAATTCAATTAATATAAAATCAAATGTATAAGTTTTCGTGATTTGTGATCTGAGTTTTTCGGACAATTTTGAAAAATGGAAAAGGAGTTCGGGGTTATGAAATTTCTGATGACATTGATTGCTTTGGCATTTTTAATGTTTTTAAATAGAACGAACTGAAGGTGTAAAAAACGATTATCGAGAGAGCCGGGATCAAGAGAATTCTCCGCAAAAAATCATTCGATCGCCGACTTTGTAAGCATTCGTTGATAATTTAACGAATTACAGCCGCGCTCTGCGTTTGTCAGCTTATTTGGATAAAGACGGGATCAGAAACTCATTTGCCATTGTTTGATTGAATCAAATGGATAGATCAGCATCAGAATATTGAGCAATAAACCATCATGAATCCACAAAAGCAAAACGAGTTCCACCAATAAAAAGAAAACTAAAGACTTCCACCAGCCGAGTTTTTGAGCTATCCAAAAACCGAATGCGCAAGCCAGAACGTCGCCGACTGAATTGAAAATCGAATCGCCGAAGTAATCGAGCGAAGCCGTGTTTTCACGATATTTTTCGATGATGTAGCGGCTGTTTTCCAACACTTCCCACGCTCCTTCGGCGAAAATTGCGATAAAAAACCGCCACGCGGCGGAAATGCGGGAAAATATCAAGCCCGCCAGCCAGCAAAACAAAACTCCGTGCAGGACGTGAGTGAAAGTATATGGATCGAAAAGATGTTGTGAAGTATGAACGCTGTTCCACGCTTCATTTACATAAATCGAATAATCACCGAATTTGCACCACCAGATTCGTCCTTCAGACCGAAGCGCGACGACCATCAGAATCGTCGCGGCAAAAGCCAGGATCAAAGGCGGATAATTTTGTTTTGAAAAAATGTTTTCAGCCATAAACCTAAAAAGATTGTCAACGGATTTGGATAATATTACAAGTTTTCTGCTAAATTCGTTTTAGAACTACTTTTTAATTTGCTTTAAGAATGAATCGTACAGAAATGCTCGGTCGTGTCCGCGAACACGAAAAAATCTGGGATTTTGTTATTATCGGCGGCGGTGCAACCGGAATCGGCTGCGCCTTGGACGCGGCTTCACGCGGTTTTGATGTTTTGCTTCTCGAACAACTCGATTTCGGCAAGGGAACGTCGAGCCGCTCGACAAAACTCGTTCACGGCGGCGTTCGCTATCTCGCGCAGGGCAATATTTCGCTCGTCAGAGAATCTTTAAAAGAGCGCGGGATCTTGTTCAAAAATGCGCCGCATCTGGTCAGCAAACAATCGTTTGTCGTGCCGGTTTACAGTTATTGGGACAAATTTTTTTACGGCGCGGGACTTAAAACTTACAATATTCTTTCGGGCAAATACGGTTTCGGAAAATCCGAAATTCTCTCAGTCGAGGAAACGATCAAACTTCTTCCAAACATTAAAAAAACCGATCTCTACGGTGGAATTTTATATTTTGACGGACAATTTGACGACGCGCGGCTGCTTATCAATCTCGCCGCGACCGCCGCCGAACAAGGCGCAGTTTTGCTCAATTACGCGCGGGTTTTCTCGCTTAATCGCGACGATCACGGGAAGATCGACGGCGCGGCGGTTTCCGATGAAATTTCGGGGCAGATCTTTCTCGCCAAAGCGAAAGTCGTGATCAATGCGACCGGCGCGTTTTGCGATTCTGTTAGGAAATTTTCCAATCGAACAGCGGAAAACATCATCGCGCCGAGCCAGGGAATTCATCTCGTCTTCGACAAAAAGTTTCTGCGCTCGGAAAACGCGCTGATGATTCCGAAAACCAATGACGAACGCGTTTTATTTGTAATTCCGTGGCACGACCACGCGGTTTTCGGAACGACCGACACGCCCGTTGATAAAGCCGAACTGGAGCCGCAGCCGCTCGACAAAGAAATCGAATTTATTCTCGAGACCGCCAAAACTTATCTCGAAGATCCGCCGCAAAGAGAAGATATTTTGAGCGTTTTTGTCGGCGTGCGTCCGCTCGTCAAAACCGATAACTCAAAAAACACGGCGGCGCTTTCGCGCGATCATATGATCGAGATCGATCGCTCAAATCTGCTGACGATCACGGGCGGAAAATGGACGACGTATCGCCGGATGGCGGAAGACGCGATCAATCAGGCGACGAAGCTTGCCGCGCTGCCCGAAAAACCTTGCGTCACCGAAAATCTGACAATTCACGGCGCGATTGAAACAAATGAAACTCAAAACGGCTTGAATAATTACGGCACCGACGCGCAAGAGATAAAAAAACTCATCGAAGAAGATCCGGCGTTAAACGAAAAACTTCACGCCGATTTGCCGTATCGAAAAGCGGAGATCATCTGGGCGGTGCGCCACGAAATGGCGCAGACGGTCGAAGATGTGCTGGCGCGGCGAACCCGCGCTTTGTTTTTGAATGCCAAAGCGGCAATCGAAATTGCGCCGCAAGTTGCCGAAATAATGGCGGCAGAAACAGAGCGCGAATTTCGGGACGAATGGATTCGCGAACAGCTTCAAGCTTTTAATGAAACCGCCCGCCATTATCTCGTCAAAACTTCTGAATAATCCTTTTTAAATCAGATTCTCCAACCTCTTTATTCCAAAAATATTTTCTGGAATATCTTTCCGAACACGCGGCATTTACTGGCTGAAAACGCGGTGATAAGTTTGCCGCGCCGGAAATTTCAGTTTGAATTATTTGGAGAGAATAATAAATGTTAAAGCAAAAATTTATGATCGGTTTCGCCGTTGTCGCGGCGTTGGTTTTGGGGCTTCAGGCAAATGTTTTTGCCAAGAAAAAGACGGCGAATTTCAAGGTTCGGATCGAAAACATTTCAAATTCGGAAGGTCTTGCTGCCGCTGACGGTTCAAAATATCCGTTTGCGCTTTCGCCCGGATTGTATGTTGTGACAAACGACAAGATGAATTTTTTCAAAGTCGGTAAAAAGGCGAGCAACGGACTCGAAGCACAAGCCGAAGACGGAAATCCCGAACTTTTATCGAAAAGCTTATTGACCGAGATCGGTTCGGCGAAAATGGGAATTTTCAATACGCCGCTCGGAATGGACAAACCGGCGCCGATTTTGCCAAACGGCGCTTTTGAATTTACGTTTACGGCGGAAGAAGGAATGAAATTGAATTTCATTGCGATGTACGGTCAATCAAACGATCTTTTTTACGCGCCGGAAAAAGCGATCGATCTGTTTATTGACGGAAAAGCCTTGAGCGGGGATATCACCGACAAATTGATGCTCTGGGACGCGGGCACGGAAGTTAATCAGGCGCCGGGCATCGGCGCCGATCAGGCGCCGCGTCAAAAAGCGGCGAATACGGGTGCGGCTGAAAACGGCGTCGTCAATTTGGTCAAGGACGGCTTTTCATATCCGAACACGAAAGACGTTTTGAAAGTGACGATCACGCAGCAATAACAAAGTTGAAAAAGTGAAAAAGTCGGTTGAAATATGTGAATCGGCTTTTTCACTTTTTATCTTTTTATCTTTTTTCTGAGGAGAAATTTATGAAAGGCTTACTAAAAAATATCGGTTTGAGCGCAATTATTTTATCGATTTCAGCGGTCGCGGCATTTGCCCAGATCGTTGACAAAAAATCTTTGACGCTCGAAGGCGCCCGGCAAGTGATCGCGGCGTCGAAAGAATACGCACGAAAAGCGGGTGCGCCGGGCGGCGTCATCGCGGTCGTTGACGACGGCGGAAATCTGGTCGCGCTCGAAAGATTGGACGGAACTTTTACGGCGGGCGCGAATATCTCGATCGGCAAGGCGAAAACTGCCGTGATGTTTAAGAAACCGACGCGCATTTTTGAGGACATAATCAAAAACGGGCGGACGGCGATGGTCGCTTTGCCGGATTTTACGCCGTTGCAAGGCGGTGTGCCGATCTCGGTTGACGGGCAAATCGTTGGCGGCGTCGGCGTTTCGGGCGCGATGAGCGCGCAGCAGGACGAGGAACTCGCGATTGCCGGCGCGGAATCTTTGAGCAATCAAAAACTACTGCCCGTTTCGTTTTTCGACAGCAAAACTGTTTCGGACGCTTTTTCGAAAGGCGCTGTTTTGGAAGACGGCTCAAACGGCGAAAACTATATGGTTCATGCTTCGCGCCGCGAAAAATCGGGCTTGGTCGAAGTTCACGAACTCGACACCGATATTATTTATGTGCTCGACGGCACGGCAACGATCGTCACGGGCGGCAAATCGCTTGAATCAAAACAAGTTGCGCCGAACGAATTTCGCGGCACTTCGGTTGACGGCGGCGAAACGCGGCAATTAAAGAAAGGCGATGTTTTAATAATTCCGCGCGGCACGCCGCATTGGTTCAAACAAGTTGACGGCGCATTTCTGTATTACGTCGTCAAGGTTCGCTAATACAATGGAAAACGGAAAATGGAAAGTGGAAAATACGAAGAAATAATTTTCAATTTTCAGCTTTCCATTTTTCCATTTTTCATTTTATAAGGAGTTAGATATGAAAATTATAACGGCATTTGTTTTGACAATGCTTTTTTCGCTTGCCGGTTTGGCGGGTGAAGTTCCAAGCGGTAAACCCGAAGCGAGCGTTGATCTGACAACCATCGAGGGTGCGAAAATCGTCAACGGAATCTGGAAATACAGCGATACGCGGATCATCGAAACCGATTTCAAAGCGGCGGGCGCCGACAATCAGCCGACCGGCAGCGCGGTCAAAACATACGATTACACGCCGCACGCCGGCGGCGCGGATTTTGACGATTCAGCGTGGGAGACGATTTCCGCCAACGAATTAAGCAAACGGCGCGGCAACGGAAAATTGTCGTTTAACTGGTATCGCATCAATCTTACGATTCCCGAAAACGTCAACGGTTTTGACACAAACGGCGCAACGGTCGTTTTTCAAACCACGCTCGACGATTACGCGGAAATCTGGGTGAACGGCGAAATTTCGCGCTATCTCGGACAACAGGGCGGCTCGGTCGTCGCCGGCTGGAACGCGCCGAACCGTTTGATCATCGGGCGAAACGTCAAAGCCGGAGAGCAAATTCAGCTTGCCGTTTTCGGCATCAACGGTCCGCTCTCGAATCCGCCGACCAACTATATTTGGGTGCGCGAAGCAAAGCTCGAATTTTATAAAGGCGACACTAATCCGATTGCGATCACACCGAGCGAGGTCAATGTCGAAATTGTTAAAAAAGACGACGCGCTCGAAAAGATCGTCGGCGCGAATCCGAAAGTTTTCAAGCTTGCCGAGGGTTTCAAATTCACCGAAGGTCCGGTTTGGACAAATGACGGCTTGCTTTTCAGCGATCCGAATTCAAACATCATTTATCAATATTCAAAGGACGAAAAACTTTCCGTCTTCAGAACGCCGAGCGGTTACGCGGGCGCCGATATTGCCGAATACAATCAGCCCGGCTCAAATGGTTTGACGCTCGACGAAAAAGGAAATTTGGTGATCAATCAACACGGCAATCGAAGAATTGTCAGGCTCGAAAAAGACGGAACAGAAACCGTGCTGGCGGATAAATTTGAAGGCAAAAGATTAAACTCGCCGAACGATCTCGTCTATCGCTCGGACGGCACGCTTTTTTTTACCGATCCGCCGTTCGGTTTGCCGAAAGTCTTTGACGACAAACGCAAGGAGTTGAATTTCTCGGGCGTTTATTCGATCTATAAAGGCAAATTGCAGCTTTTGACGAAAGAATTTACGGGTCCGAACGGGATCGCTTTCAGTCCGGACGAAAAATATCTCTACGTCGGAAATTGGGACGAAAAGAAAAAGACGGTTTATCGTTACGAAGTCAACGCGGACGGGACGCTCAAGAACGGCAAATTGTTTTTTGATTTCACGAACTTTCAGGGCGAAGACGCGATCGACGGAATAAAGGTTGATATGGAAGGCAATTTATATGTTTCCGCGCCGGGCGGTTTGCAGGTTCTCTCAAAAGACGGCAAACATCTCGGGACGATCAAAACACCGCAGCACGTTCACAATATGGCGTGGGGCGACGCGGACGGCAAAACGCTTTATTTATGTGCGCGAAGCGGACTTTATAAAATGCGTTTGAATGTCGCGGGCGTTCGTCCGAATATAAATTCAGCGAAATGAACGAAATAGTAAATCGTATTTTATCGAAACAGAAAGAAATGTCGGCAAAGCAAAGTTTGCGCGTCGGCATTTCCGGCATTGATGCGAGCGGAAAAGGTTTTATCACGGCAACATTGACGGAAAAACTCAACGGCTTAAATGTCGTTTCGATCAATGTTGACGGTTGGCTCAATCTTCCGCATATTCGGTTTAATCAAATAAATCCCGCCGAACATTTTTACGAACACGGTTTGCAATTTGATGAAATGTTTAAAAAACTGATTTTACCGCTTAAACAAAGCCGTTCGGTAAATTTAATTGCCGATTTTACGGAAGAAACCGCAACCGAATATCAGAGCCGCGAATATTTTTATAAAAATATTGACATTATTTTGCTCGAAGGAATTTTTCTTTTCAAAAATGAATTCAAAAAATATTTTGATGTTCGAATCTGGATCGAATGTTCGTTTGAAACTGCTTTAACCCGCGCGATTGCGCGTTCGCAGGAAAATCTGTCGCCTGCCGAAACCGTCAAGGCGTATCAAACGATCTATTTTCCCGCGCAGAAAATTCATTTTATGAAAGACGATCCGAAAAAAAGCGCGGATTTTATTTTTGAGAACGATGTCGATCATTGAGGCAATCCGATTCGCCGCAGTAAATCTTGAAAGCGCGGGTCGGAGTGCAGTTCGTCCCATTCGGGATCAACATTGAGCGTGATCAAGGCTATTTCACGTCTTTTATATGCCTTTTCCAAAAACTCGAAGGCACGATCTTTGTCGTCTGCCAAAATGTAGTAAAGAGCGTAAGGAAAACAATTGTCGCCGTCTTTGTAGTTTCCGATCAGTTCGCGCAAGATCTTTTCGGCTTCCGCTTTTTGTCCCGCATACCGGTAAACAAAGGCGGCAGCGTATCGCTGATTCGAAGGATTGAATTCCAAATATCTCTTTAACGCCGCCGCCGCTTCCGGAAACATCGATTGATGAACATAGAGCCGCGTCAATAAAAAGTAAGTTTGCTGATTGTCGGGTTGAAGTTCAAGTATCTTTTTAGATTCGGTGACGGCGTCGTCAAAACGATGCGCCCGCATCAGGATCTTAACGGCTTCTGTTTGCATATAGAGCGCCACCGGATTTAACTGTTTTGCCGTTTCGATTTCGCGAAGGGCTTCGTCAAACCGTTTGAAACGCGATAGAAAAATGGAATAGGAAAAATGCGCATCGGCGTTTTTCGGATCAAGTTCGATCGCTTTTTTATATTCGATCTCGGCTTCCGTCCAGTTCCAATCAACCGCATCTTTAATATTTGCCAGAGCCTCGTGCGCGTCGGGCAAATTCGGGTCGGCAGCGACGGCTTTAGCGGCGGCATTTCGCGCCTTTTGCCAATTTTCATCGCGATTGATATTGAGATTTGCCAAATGGATCAGCGCCCCGACCATCCAGGCGTAAGCCATCGCGTATTCCGGGTCTTTATCGATCGCTGCTTGATAAAGTTCGACGGCTTTGCGCGAACCTTTCTCGCTGATCTGTTCGTGATAATAACGGGCTTTCAGGAAAAGCGCGTAAGCCTCGGTGTTTTCCGTCGGACGTCGGGCGAGCAGTTCTTTTTCTTTACCGTTAATTTTTAGCGACAGAGAAGTGGTCATTTTTTCCGAGATCGAATCCTGCACGGCGAAAATATTTGTAAAAAAATCATCAAAACTTCCCGCCCAAAGCGTGACGCCGTCGCTGACGCGCAAAAGCTGCACCGTTACGCGAATTTTATTATCGGCGCGTTGAATTTTTCCATCGACAACGGCTTCAACCTGAAGTTCACGCCCGGCGGCGAGCGGATCGGTGTTTGTTTCGATGTATTTCGTGATCGAACTCGTCGGGCGCACCGCGATTTGCTCCAAACCGCTCAATTTGTTGATCAATGCGTCGGTCATTCCCATTTCGAGCGCGCCGTCGCTTTGATTTCCGGTCAATGGTCTGAACGGCAGAACAGCGAGCGTCCGAATGTTTGAAACATCCGGTTTATTTGATTGAAAAGCGAATTTCCAAATGATAAATCCGGCAATTAAGATAACCGGAATGCCGCCGAGCAAAAGTAAAAATCTTGAACGATTTCGAAAAGGAATTGACAGAGATTTGTTTGTCGAGCGGACGTCATCGGTCAGCCGTTCGCCGTCGCTCAGACAATAATTCAGCGTTTCATCGTAATAGATCTTTCGGCATTTTGGACAGCGTTTCGCCGGCAAATCGATCGAAAGCGTTTTCGCTTCGCTGAAGGTTTTTTCCGCTTCGCCAATCTCGCCTGTTTCGCTTTCGCCCGGGATCTCGCATACTTCAGCGACAAATCGATAACCGCGGCGCGGCACGGTTTCGATATAGCGATTTTCACTGGGTTTTTCGCCCAATGCCCGCCGCAATGCCGAAATCGTCACGTTCAGATTGGCTTCTTCGACAAAACTGTCCGCCCACAAAGTCTGAACGAGTTCGTCTTTGCTCAAAAGATGTCCGTGGTTTTCAACCAGCACGAGCAAAAGGTCAAAAACTTTTGGTGTCAGCGCGACAATTTCGCCGTCTTTCGACAAAAGCTGCTCTGCCGTTTCAAAACGAAAATCTCCAAACTCGTAAATTTTATTGGTCTTTTCGGTCATTTCCTGAAATTTGGCGTTCTTTTGGCGTTTCTTTGGCGTTTTCTTCGCGTTTCTTTAAGACTTCCGGGTTTCGTTTCATCTATCTTACACCCGGACACAGAATTTTTGGCAACAAAACGAGGTTTTGACAAGATGCCGACGTCAAAAAAAATCACTCTTTTATTTTCAACATTATTCGCGCTCGCCGCGCTCGCCTTTTTGCTTGATCGATTGGTTTTCGCGTCCCGCACAATTGCTTACGGATGTTTTCACCAAGTCGCGCATAAAGGAAGCGGCTGCGCGGCACTGATCCAAAAATCCGACGGGCAAACGATTCTGCGATTGATCGATTTCAAAACGACGGAATCGATCGATCTGCAAATTTTGCTGATTTCGGCAACGGACGCTTTGGAAAACGAATCGGTCAAAAAATCCGAACGGCTTTTCGTGGCGCCGCTGCAAAGATCCGAAGGCTCGCAAACGTTTGTTGTTCCAAACGCTGAAAACCTTACAAAATTTAATTCGGTGGTGATCTGGAACACAAAACACGGCGTAAATTTTACAACCGCGCCGCTTAAACAGCTTTGAGTTTCAAGTTTCAAAGGGAAATTCGAAAGGTAGCCCGAAACTTGTTGGAGAGAAATTATGTTGGCGACGCTCAACGAAAATCCGATTCAGTGGCTCGAAAAATACGGGGAATATCTTTTTGCTTTCGCCATTTCGCGTCTTCATAACGAATCGGTCGCGGAAGATCTGGTGCAGGAAACGCTACTCGCGGCTTTGCGGTCGAGTGAAAAGTTTTCGTGCAATTCTTCCGAAAAAACCTGGCTGACCGCGATTTTGAAACATAAGATCATCGATCATTTTCGCCGCGCCAGCCGACAGGTTTCCTTTGATCCGGACGGCGACGATAACGATTTATTTGATGACGCGGGATTTTGGCGCGAATATCCCGCCGCTTGGAGCACAACGCCCGAAAGTTTGTTTGAACAAAAAGAATTTCGGGAAATTTTACAAACTTGTCTGGCGGATTTGCCGAAAAATCTCGCGGCGGTTTTTACTTTACGCGAGATCGAAGGACTTGAAACCAAAGAAATTTGCGAGATTTTGAATATTTCGCCGAACAATTTCTGGGTTTTGCTCCACCGCGCCAGATTACGGCTTCGACAGGCGATCGAAAACAAATGGCTCGCAAGCGAATTCGAAACAAAACCATTTCATCCGACGGGCGAATTTGCCTTTTCAAATTAAGCCAATAAAAAAAAAGCGTTGAGATTACCGAATCTCAACGCTTTCAAGTCCACAGGAAAAGAGGAGGAGCAATGAAAAATACTTAGGCGTAAGCCTGATTTGTTTGAGCCGCTTGAATTCCGTATTCGCCGGCAACCTTTGACAAGGATTTTTTAAGCTGCGCGCGTCCGCGATTGAGACGCGACATCACCGTGCCGATCGGAATATTCAAAATCGCGGCAACTTCTTTGTAATCAAGTTCCTGAACATCCGCGAGCAAAACGACCGAGCGGTAATGTTCGGGCAATTTATTGAGCGCGTTGATCACTTCCCGATCGGTCAGAAATTCGGGAATCGGTGCGATAAATGCCGCCGAAAGAAACGTCAGCTCGTCGGCTTCCTGAATATATTTCGCCTGCGTGTATTTCTTGCGGCGATGATGGTCGAATTTGTTGAACAGAATTTTATAAAGCCACGCACGGCAATTTGTGCCGAGCTCGTAGTGGTCAAACGATTTCCAGGCTTGCATAAAGGTTTCCTGAACAAGGTCTTCGGCATCGGTCTGATTCATCGTCAAACGCTTTGCCGTGCGAAACAAATCGTCCAGATGTTTAACTGCTTCCGCTTCAAAAATTTCGGGGGTTATTTCGGTCGTCATTTTATATCTCCTTAAATGAATAAATGCTTTGATAATTTTTATCGGATTTTTTCCGCTTACACCCCTTTGTCGTTTGAAACCGAGAATCCTTACACGAATTTTTTAATTTTTTTTCAAAAAGTTAAAAAATATGCGAAAATGCCCGATAATAAAGGCTTAAAATAATTCTGAAATTTTTTTTTGGAATAAATCAAAATAACGGCGGAATACTATATTTGAAACTAAGGATCTTTGGGATAAATTATTCTTCGATGAAAGTAAAAAAAATGATGACCAACGGAAATGAAACGATAAAAATGCCCGCCGAAGAGCGCGCCGATAAACGCCTCCGCGATATTCTGCAAAAAGCCGTCAACCAGGAAAAAGCCCCCGAAAGTTTGCGTGAAAAAATCCGCAAAATGATTCGTGAATAAATAAAAGTGCAAGCGCAAACCGCCGAAAATCCGCAAGAATTTGATCCGACCGTCTGGGTTGACCGGCACGGCGATTATCTTTTTGCATTGGCGTTTGCGCGTGTCCGCGAGTGTCAGGCGGCGGAAGAAATCGTTGAGGAAACTTTGCTCGCGGCAATTCGTTCGTTTGATTCGTTCGCCGGAACAATTTCGGAAAGAACGTGGCTCGGCGGAATCTTGAAAGATCGGATCATCGATCATTTTCGCCGGAATTGTCAAAAGAACGATTTGACCGCCGCCGAAACAGAGATGTCGGCGTATCAATATCTGTTCGCGGACGAAACGTGGAAAGATCATTGGACGCAAGAAACAATGCCGTCCGAATGGCGCATGGCGCCCGAACAAGCGTTGGAAAAGATGGAGTTTTGCGCCGTTCTCGAACATTGTTTGGGCGAACTTCCCGTTCGCATTGCGAGCGCTTTTACCTTACGCGAAATGGACGGGCTCGGCGGCGCGGAGATCTGCGACATTCTGCACGTTTCAAAAGATAATTATTGGTTGATGCTGCATCGTGCGCGAACTCACCTGCGGCGCTGTCTGGAATACGATTGGTTTCGAAAGGTTAATGATTAGGAGAGATTTTCGCTCATGTTTGGAAAGATAAAAAATGGCTTCAATAAATTGGTCTGGAAACTTTTGCCGAGCTGCAAAGACATTACGGCGCTGATTTCGCGGTCGCTCGAAGATGATTTGTCGCTGCGCGAAAAGCTCGTTATGAAAACGCATCTTTATACCTGCATTGCTTGTCAGCGTTACCTGACGCAGCTCGAATTTATGTCGGAAGTTCTCGAAAAACAAGATCAGAAAATCGAAAAAGGCGAATACGCGCCGCGCCTCAGTTCCGAAGCCTCCGAACGGCTGAAAAACGCGCTGAAATCCTCTAAACTACTGATTCTTTTCGTTTTTGTTTATTGCTACTGAGTCGCAAAATGGAACAAGTCGGGGCAATCACAACTAAAGAAACGGACTTTGACGCGACCGTCTGGGTTGACGCGCACGGCGATTTTCTATATTCGTTCGCCTTTTCGCGGGTTCGCGACACATGGCTCGCCGAAGATCTGGTGCAGGATACGTTGCTTGCCGCGATGCAATCGAAAGACGCGTTTCAATCGAAATCTTCCGAAAAGACGTGGCTTTGCGGAATTTTGAAACATAAGATCATCGATCATTTCCGTAAATCGAGCCGCGAAGTCGAACTTTCGCCGGATGAAGAAGCCGATCTTTCGTCCTACGATTATCTTTTTCGCGACGAAGGCATCTGGAAAGGACATTGGACGGCGGAAGTGCGCCCGATCGTGTGGAATGAAAATCCCGAAAAAGCTCTCGAACACGCCGAATTTCGCGGAATTTTGACGCATTGTCTCGGAGAACTT
>JBBQOA010000010.1:0-18864 GCA_038330465.1 Pyrinomonadales bacterium | reverse complement strand
TCGATGTACCGGGCGAACGGCTGGAAGTTTGTGGACGAATTTTTTATCCAGCATCATTTTCAGCGTTATTTCTCGAACAAATATCAGCATCCGCAGCCGTTTTATTTTTTCTTCTGGGTTTTGCCGCTGATGACGCTGCCGTGGCTGCCATTTTTTTTCGGGTCGCTTTGGAAGCTAATAAAAAGATTTTTCTCCCGCCAGTCTGCCAAGCCGCCGATCGATCCACTCGCGACCTTCGCGCTCGCGTGGCTGCTCGTGCCGCTTGTTTTCTTTTCAGTTTCGGGTTCAAAACTGCCCGGCTATATTTTGCCCGCGCTGCCCGCCGCGCTTATTTTGACGGCGGAATATGTTTGGCGATTCGTGCAAAAAAGCGCGGCGCGGCGCATTATTCTGCAAACGATCGCTTTGCTCGTGCTGATCGGCGCGGCGGTCATCGCGCAGTTTTTTATCGGTCAGTTTCTGCACGAAGAAACCGTCAAACATCTTGTTGACACGGCAAATGCTGAGGGCTTTGCTGAGGAGAAGATTCTCAATCTGCACACGATCTCGCATTCGGCGGAATTTTACGGCGCGGGCAGACTCGTCCGCGACAGCGAAGGCAAACAAAAACGGCTTTACGGCGTTTCGGAAGTGGTCGATGAAATGAAGCGCGAAAACACGCAGCAGATATTGGTCTTGATTCCGCTCGGTTATCTGAATTATCTGACGAAAAGCGAGCTCGTCGAAAGCCGCGTCTTAGACGACAACGGCGAACTCGCGATCGTTTTGGTCAAAATGCGGTGATTGCCAAAAAATAGATTTTAATCTTTCAAATATCAAAAGAATTACACTAAGATTTATTCGCTATGCCAAACTACGTCAAACTTCCCTTTCAATTCGACGCCGATCTTTTAGCGGAAGATTTGGCAAAAGTTGCCGAAGATGAATGGATCCGTCATTTTAACCGGCAATATTACGAAGGAACTTGGAGCGTCGCGTCTTTGCGTTCGAACGGCGGACGCGTCAAACAAATCTATCCCGACCCGCATTCAAAAGAAGATTTTGCCGACACGGAAATCCTCGCGCGCTGCCGGTATGTTCGCGAGGTTTTGGAAAAAATCGAATGCGAAACGCAAGCCGTCCGTTTTATGCTGCTCGGCGCGGGCGCGCGGATTCTCGAACACCGCGATTATTTTATGGGTTTCGATGTCGGCTGAATCCTTCTGCATCTTCACGTCGTTACCAATTAACTCGACGAATTTTATATCGCCGACGAGCTCGTCAAAATGTGCGCGGGCGAGCTTTGGTATCTCGATTTCTATCAAAATCACCGCGTCGCGAATCATGGCGACAAAGACCGCATTCATCTTGTGATCGATTGCAAGGTCAATGATTGGCTGATTGATCTTATCAATTAGACATCTTTCCAAAATAGTTTTTTTAACGCGAAGTCGCCAAGTTGCCAAGTCGCCAATGTTTTTTTATCAGAAATCCTTGGCGGCTTGGCGTTAAAATTCCTGACAATTCAATTTGATATGTCATGAAAAATCGCACAAATCATGTCGGGGCAGCGAACGCGTCCCTGCCCGGACAAATTAGCGTTGCGCTTTTATCTTTTTTCCAAAGTTACCATCAAAACATCGTTTTCGCGGATATTCAGCTCTTTTGTAAAGGAACCTTTCCGATCAATGCGAATCGGCAAGGTTTCGAGCGGTTTTCCGTTGTTTTGATCGTTTAATTCTTTGACTTGTTCGCGCTGCAAATCGCGCGGCGAACCGATTTTGAGATAACTCGTGTAAACATCGTTGACCTGATAACCGATCTTGTAAACGCTCATTTGATAATTTCCGGCGGGCAGATCAGTGATCTTGAGCTGCACTTTGCCGAAATCCTTTGCCGGCAGATCTTTTTTGTAAAAGATCTGATCGCTTTCGGTCGTGATCGGCGGCGTGAAATTCCAAAACAAGATCTGGACGCCGGTTTGGCTCCGCGTCGTCCAACTATCGGCATCATTTGACGTTAATTCCTGATTGCCGAGACGATTGAGAAACTGATACGCGTAGAACGAAGGTTTCCGTAAACCCTGAAAATTGATCATCCCGAAACCGCCGTGAAAGGCGGACGGCACCGTTCCGTTTTCCTCGAAAATATCGGTAAACGTCCAATACGACATCGAATCGGCAAACCCTTCGGAACCTTTGAGTTTGGACAAAATATACGGCGCGGAAATGTATGAATCGTGAACCGGATCACGCGGCGAATACGAAGTGCTCCATTCGGTATAATGAAGCGGCAGATTCGGCATCGCCGACGATCTTATCTGCTTTTTGACATCGCGGACGCCGCCGATGATCGCATTTTGGTCGGTGTCAAGAAAGAGCTTCTGATTGCCTTCATCGTCAAATCCGACGCCGTTCACGCCGTAATCGTGCGTCGTGATAAAATCGAGCGGCAGCTTGTTTTGTTTAGCAAAATCGATCGTTTCGGTGATCCAGCCGCGTCCGGCGGTCGCCGGTCCGCCGACGCGATATTGCGGCGAAACGCTTTTCACGGCGTTGGCGGTCGCGTCATAGAGTTTGAAATATTCGGCTTGCGTGCCCGACCAGAAAAAATCGAGATTCGGTTCGTTCCAAACTTCAAAATACCATTGTTTTACTTCTTCCTCGCCGTATCTTTCCGTCCAATGTTTGACCAATTCCTGAATGAACCGCTGCCATTTATCGTAATCTTTCGGCGGCGTGATGTTTCCTTTCCACCAAAAAACGGTTTTCGTGCCGCTCGCCAATTTTGCGGGCATAAACCCGAGTTCGACAAACGGTTTCATGCCGATCTTTAAGATCGAATCGTAAAGCGCGTCGATATATTGAAAATTGTAAACGGCGACGCCGCGTTTGTCTTCGCGGTAAACGCCCATTTCATCTTCCAGCAATCCGTGAAAACGAATGTATCGAAAGCCGCATTCCTGATGAACAACTGCCAGATCGCGCTGCCAATCGGCGCGTAAACCTTCCGCCGCGCGTCCCGCGCCGACGACCTCGCTGTAAAATTTATTGTTTGCGCCCGCAACCTGCGAATAGCTCGCGGAAATTGTGCGTTTTGGCGCGTTTTGAGCAAAACTAAAAACCGCGCCGAAGATCAAGACATTTGAAAATAGAACATATTTTATAATTAACGAAAGATTTATTTTAGGCATTTGTTTAAGGTATTTTGATTACGAAATTATCAATATAAAATGATGTCGTGGCGCCTGCCGCTTCGACGTAAATCAACAGATTATTGTCGTTTGTCATAACTTTATATTCACCTGACAAAGTTGTCCATTCGCCATCGGTGACGGTTGTCGGATTTGAAATCGGCGTGTATGTCGCCTCGCCTTTCGGCGGCGTTTGCCGCATTGTGATTTTCAGCGAATCGGTCGGCTGACCTTTCAGCAATCTTGCCGAAACGGAGATCAGATAAGTTCGCCCTTTAAAAAAGAGCGGCGAAATATCAAGCGCGAGTCCGTGCCACGGCGCGGTCCGGTTCGTCACCTTCAAACTCTGACTGCCCGCCGCGTTTGAGCTGAACATCTGCACGCCGTCGCCTTGAACGATCCAATTTTGCGCCGTCATATCTTCAAAATCGTTCTGCAGGATCGTTCCCGTCTGCGGCGGGATCTCGTCGCCGGCGAGTTCGATCTTGAAATCGTCAATGTAATAAGCGGTTCGGTCGCGTCCCGCTTCGATGTAAATCAGCAAATACGGATCGCCGCCCGACGGCTTGAATTTCCCCGAAAATGTCGTCCATTCGTTGGCGTTCGCGTTGGTAATTCCGACGCCGTCAAATTGATTGTCGCCGCGCTGCATCGTCATCTTTACTTGGTCCGCCGCTTCGCCTTTCGCGAGCTTGACGGCGACCGTAAATTTATAAGTCTTTCCCGCCGCGAGCGTTTTTGTTAAATTCAACTGCGCGCCGTTCCAATTTGCCGAACGCCCCGTAATACGCAAACTCTTCGCGCCGCTTGCCGCCTGCTCTTTGTCGCTTTTGATCGAAACCCTTTCGCCGCGCGTTTCCCAGCCCTGCGTGCCGTTCTCGAAATCACTCTGCAAAACGGCTTCACTCTGCCCGAAACAAGGTGCCGCCACGAGCGCCGTGACGCCTAAAAACAGACAAACTAAAAAGCCCCGATGATTGCGGATTGCCTCAAACATTTTTGTTTCTCCTCATTAAATTGAATTTGCTGAATTTATTTTGCTAAAGACATTTATATTTGCTTTTCCTACTTTTGTAAAGTAATACAACAAAGTCTTTTAACTTTTTAAGAAAACTTGGGAGGTAAAGATTTTTATATTGCCGAGAGCTGCTGTTCTTGGTCCGATTCTTCTCTTGTATCTCGTTTTGACAAGTATTATCATTATTTAATGCTTCCGTTTGAACTCATCGGCGAAATTGAAAATGTTGAAATAATCGCGGTCGGCAATAAAATCAGGGAGATTGAACGCTTACGAAAAACTCACGGCAGTGGCAGCTGGCGTAAGCTAAAAGGCACCGCGCGGGTGCGACTTCTTGAGGACGGCTTTGAGTGCGAAGCCGAATTACATTGGTATGAAGCACATGGCATCGGCAGAAAAGAAATAAAAATCAAAGAACTTTTCGATTGAATTATGGAAAATCAGGCAAAATTTGTAATTTGCACAAACAATCAAGATTATCCGGCATCGCTCGAACGCTGGAAAGTTTATCGCGTGGTCGCGGATGAAAAAGCCGAAAAGCGCGGGCTTATCAGAATCACGGACGAATCAGGCGAAGATTATCTCTATTCTGCGCAGGATTTTGCCGCTATCGAACTGCCTAAGAAAGTAGAGAATGCGTTTTTAGCATTAGTTTGATTAAAAATGCGAAAAGAATATGACTTCAGCAAGGGCGTTCGCAGCAAGCATTTTGAAGCGATGCAAAAAGGTCACACGACGATCATTCCCAAATCGGATGGCTCAACCGTTGTCAAAGAAACAAAACTGATCGCGCTCGCACCCGATGTGCAGAAATATTTCCCCGATGCCGAATCTGTCAACGAAGCCTTGCGCGGATTGATCGCGCTCGTTCCTCATCAAATAACGGACAAATAGTTTTATGGGATTGGCTGAATCTTGCAAAAGCTGCTTATCGGTTGTAGTAAAACCCGTTTACGGTTGGGGTTGGACTTGTCTTGATGCGCCTGAAATCCGTGTTCCCGCCGAAATTAACGGCGTTCCGCGTCCGTTCAAATGCCGCATTACCGAATTTATTCATTATCAGGACAATTTCATCGGCGCGATCGGTAAAATCGAAGAAACAACGCATATTTATAACGGTTTATGGACGTTTTTTTATCTTCGCGTGTCGGGAGTATTTAATTTTACCGACAAAGTCGGTTATTACAATCTTGAGATCGGTCCCTCAGCGCCGGAGAAACCGGCTAATAAAGAATGGTTTGAATTTACGTTCGGTTCGCCACGCATCAACGGCTATTCGATCGTCGCCGAATCACTTCAACAAACAGAAAATTTCGGTCTCACCAACCGTTTATGAAACCATCATCAGTAATGTTTATTTCTCTGCCAATTTCCTCTGCCGTTCGAAATGCTCGAAAACAAGCCGCGCGGTCTTTTCGCCGACGAACGGCGTTAATTCTTCGATGCTTGCTTTGGCGATCTTTTCGATCGAGCCTAAGTTTCTGAGCAGCGACATTTTGCGTTTTTCGCCGACGCCTTCGATGGCGGTCAGTTCCGATGTAAAATCGCGCATCTCGCGGCGTTTGCGGTGATATTCGACCGCCGTTTTATGCGTTTCGTCGCGAATCTGCTGAACGAGACGAAAAACCGGCAAGCCCGCTTCAAATTTTAAAGGATTTTCTTCATTGCCAAAGCGCAGCAGATGCGAGATCTGATTGTGATGTTTCGGCGGTTTGACGAGTCCGACGATCGGGATCATTTCCAGATCGAGCGCGGCAAGCGCGGCGGCGGCGGCGGAAATTTGTCCTTTGCCGCCGTCAATGAAAATCAAATTCGGGAGCGGTTTTTCTTCGTTCAATAATCTTTTATAACGGCGGAAAACGGCTTCGTTCATCGAGGCGAAATCGTTCGCGCCCTCGACCGTTTTGATGATGAAACGGCGATACTCGGCGCGCGCCGGTTTGCCGTTCTCAAAGACGACGATCCCGGCGACATTCTCCGCGCCCGAGATGTTCGAGATGTCAAACGATTCGATCCGTTCGGGAAAATGCGGCAATTCGAGCAATTCCTGCAATTCTTCCAATAATTTTTGCGTGTCGGGTTTGAGGACTCTGAATCTTTGCTCAAAAGCGATCCGCGCGTTGTTTTCGACCAAAGTGATCATCTCGGCTTTTTTGCCGCGTTTCGGGTCAAGGATTTTCACTTTCCGTCCGCGTCGTGCCGAAAGGGCTTTTTCCAATAATTCGCGGTCTTCAAAATCCTGCGGAACGTGTATTTCGAGCGGCACATAATCGGTCGTATAATACTGCGCTAAACTTGCGCCGAGAAATTCCGACGCGTCGAAATGTTCGGCGTCGAGATCTTCCCAGAAAAATTCGCGCCGACCGACGATCTTGCCTTCGCGCATCGTGAAAAGCTGGAGCGCAAGGCGCTGGCGCTCGCGGTAAAAACCGATGATGTCAACGTCGCGGTCGGGTGTTGTCGACATCTTTTGATGATCGTCGAGAAGCGCGAGCACGGTCGCGCGCAGATCGCGATATTTGGCGGCTAATTCGTAGTTTTGCCGTTCGGCGAACTGCCACATTCTTTGTTCGAGCTCGGCGGCGAGTTCCTTGTTTTTGCCGTCGAGCAATAATTTCACGTCGCGGACGGCTTCCGCGTATTCATCCTTTTTGCAAAGCTCGCGGACGCACGGCGCAAGGCAGCGTTTCAAGTGATATTCGAGACACGGACGCGCCAGTTTTCCGTCGATCTGAATGTCGCAGGTGCGCAGCTGAAACGTCCGGTTGATCAGATCCAAAGTTTTTCGGGCGAGCGCCGCCGGCAGAAAAGGACCGTAATAATTCGCGCCGTCCTTTGTGATCTTGCGCGTGATGACGACCTTTGAAAATTCTTCCTTCGTGATCTTCAGATGCGGATACTGCTTGTCGTCCTTGAGCATTATGTTGTAACGCGGTTTGTGCAGTTTGATCAGATTCGATTCGAGAACGAAGGCTTCGACTTCCGAATCAACGACGATAAATTCAAAATCGGCGATCCTTTTGACCAGTTCGCGCGTCTTTGCGTCGTGGCTTTTGCCCGACTGAAAATACGAACGAACGCGGTTTTTCAAGTTCTTCGCCTTGCCGACGTAGAGAATCTTGCCGTCGGCGTTCTTATGAATATAAACGCCCGCGTCCGTCGGCAGCGATTTGATCTTTTCTTCCAAAGTCATTGATTAAATCTTACGAAAACGCGGCGCAAAGTTAAAGCCGATTCGACTTTGCGCGAAGATTGGAAGTTAGAAATTGGAAGTTGGAAGTTGGAAGTTGGAAGGCGAAATCAGGCGATTTTTTTTCTCGGCGATTTTGTTTTTGTTTTGGCGCCGGGCGTTTGTTCGAGCGCGGGAATTGCCGGCAGCGCCGGCTTTTCGGCGGGCGGCGCGGCGGGCGTTGACCACGAAGCGTTTCGCGTCATCGTCCCCCAACTCGATTCGGTCCGCAAAAGCCATTTGATGATGCCTTCCAAACGCCACAGCGACATCAGCTGCCGGTAACCGAAGTTTTCGAGAACGGCGCCGCCGATCAAGATCATCAGATCTTTTTTGCGCGGATAGGTTTGAAACGTGATCTCTTCGAGCAAGATCGAGGTGATCGAAAGCAAAAAGCCCGTCCCGAACGACAGAAACAGAAAAGTCAGCGCGCCTTCGCCGCTGATCAAACCGAAATAATAACAGATAATAAAAAAAACGTGTCCGGCGACTTCAACGATCGGGCTGATGCCTTCGAGAAATAAAAGAAACGGGAACGACCCCCAGCCGACGCCGCCGCTACGCGGATGAAAAAGCAATTTACGGTTTTCCCAGAGACAATCAAAAAGCCCACGCTGCCAGCGGACGCGCTGTTTTTTCAAAACGCTGAAAGTTTCCGGCGCTTCCGTCCAGCAAACCGGATCGACAACGAAATCCAAGCGGTAAGGTTTGCGGTTCAAGCGAAAATGGCGATGGATCCGCAAAACGAGATCCATATCTTCGCCGAGCGATTTATGGCTATAGCCGCCGACCTCGATGACGGCTTCCTTTTTAAAAAGTCCGAACGCGCCCGAGATCAGCGGCAGCGAATTGAGATAATTCCAGCCGACCCGACCGCTCAAAAAAGCGCGCGTGTATTCCAAAACCTGAAAGAGCGCGAGCAAATTTTTCGGCAAACCGATCTTTGTTAAATTGCCTTCCTGCACCTGACAACCGTTCAGAATGCGGACGTTGCCGCCGACGCCAACCGTATCGGGATTTAACAAATACGGCTGAACCATCAAATTCAGACAGTTGCGTTCGAGGATCGTATCGGCATCGAGCGGCATAAAAAGTCCGTACCGCGAGCCGTTGATCCCGGCGTTTGACGCATCGGCTTTGCTGCCGCCGTTTTCCTTGTCAACGACGCGCAGGTTGGCGTGAATCTTTGATTGATAGACGGCTTTGACGGGTTTGTGATCGATCCGTTGACGAAAGGCGACCGGCAGCACTTCGAGATCGAATTCATTGGTCAAAACTTCGAGCGTGCGGTCTTTCGAACCGTCGTTGACGATGAGAATCTCATACTCGTGATAATCGAGTTGAAGAAGCGCGCGAATCGTCGGAATAATGACGGCTTCTTCGTTGTAAGCCGTCACGATCAAGCTGATCGGCGGTTCAAATCCCGTTTCGGGATGCGGAAAAGTGTGAATGATCTGCTTCTGAATAAAACGCGGCAAAACGCTGAGCGAGATTATCGTCAAAAGCAGATAAATCCCATTCAGCGCGATAAAATATCCAAGAAAGAACCATTGCGCTATCTGGACAAAATGGAAGATGATGTTCGATTGAAGCATAACAAGCGGTTCTCGGCGAGAACCTGTCTGAGAATGTCGCGGGCAAATTCATTCGGTAAATTTTCCGCGAACCCGGCAATTTTTTCCTCGGTCAGTGAGGGCATTATCAATAAAGCGCTGGCGGCGCGGTAGCGCACCCACCAATCGAGGTCGTTGAGCGCCTGAAGTAAAAGTTCGACATCTTCGGCGTGTCCGAGACGTCCGAGTGTTTGGACAACTTGAAGCCGGATTTCCCAGCGTTCGGATCTCATCAATTCGCGAACCCTTTCAAGCGATTCGTCCGATTTGACAAGCCGTAAACAAGCAATAATGACCTCCGTTTGATCGCTTTCGCCGAGCATTTTATGGATCAGCGGCGAAAACGAACTGATGTGCGTAATGGTCAAATACGAAACGAGCCGCGCCATTTGCCGTTCGCCGATGTTTTTTTCATAACTTTCCTCAACAAGCTGCACGAGCGGCGCGGAAAACAGATCTTTATCCATCTCCAGCAAAATTTTGGCGACAAAGGTCGGCGACCAATCTTTGCGTTCGACGATCATCGAAAAATGATTTTTCAGCGTTTCTTCAAAATTGATCCGAAACAGTGCGCGCCAAGCCCACAGCGAAATTATCGGGTCACGATGGTAGATCAGTTTTTTGATCTTGTCGTAAGCCTTCTGTTCGCGCAAATTGCCGAAAGTATTGATCGCGAGGATCTGATTCTTGAGCGAACGGCTTTTCAGCATTTTGAAGGTCGCCCGGTCAATTTGCAGATTCTGCGCGAGCACATTCAGGCGATCTTTCGAACCGCCGCGCAAACTTTCGTGAAGATAATTCCAGACGAACAAAAAATGCGGCAGATCCTGATTCGGAAGCGGTTCGACCGGCTCAAAACGCCCTTTTTCGATGTAGGTTGCGAGAACGTCTTTTTTATCTTCTTTCGTTAATTTATACGCTTTCTGCTTTTTTGTCAGCGGCTTTGGTTCTTCAAAGACGGTTACTTGATATAAAGTGTCCTCCCATTTTTTTGTCACGGCTTCGCGCCGCCCTTTGACGATATCGCTCCATTTTCGCAGCCCAAACATATAGATGATGCAGAGAAAACTCACAATTGTGAAGATCGTCCCTGTCCACCAAGCCAATGTAATGGAGATGTTAGAAGCGATAACGAATGCCAAAAGTTAAACCCCTGCGATAATAAATATTTCCCTGACGATGAAGCGTGCCGTCAAGGCTGAGCCCGAAATTCCGGGTCATCCAATGTTTAGCGGAAAGGCTGAAACTCCACGTATTGCTTCTTAAAATGCCGAGCGTCGGACCCAAACTTTCGTGTTCGCGACCGACGGAAACCGCGAAGCCGACCGTGTTGACCCGTTCGCCGTAATAGCGATTGTATTGAAAACGATGCGTCGGTGCGGTGCCGGCATTGCTCAGTTTCGTCACATAAAGCGTGTAAGCCGCGCGGTTTTGTCCCCAATATTTTTCGACCAATCCGTAGCCGGTCATCGCTTTGACGGTCGTGTATTTCGTGAACCGCGTCCCGAAATGCCCGACAAAGCCTTTCTTAAAACCTTTTTCGATCTCGCCCATGACGGAAAATTTTCCGACATATTGATACGTCGGGCTGAACATCGCTTCGGTCGTCACCGCCCATTTTTTCGAGAAGGGTTTATAGGTTCCGAGCACGAATTCCTGATCGCGCGTTCCGTTGCGGTCGCTCAGGCGATAATTCGCCCAGACGATTTGACGATTGTCGAACTTTCGCTGAACATAAAGCGAAGCCGTTCGCCAGGTGCCGAAGTTGCGTGTTAAGGTTTCGTTTGAAAAATAAAATTGAACTTCGTATTTCGGTTCTTTTTCCTTGGCGGCTTCGTCGGATTTTGCGGCGACGGGCGCCGGATCGGCTTCAGTTTGCGCCGGAACCGAAAAGATACCGAAACAAATCAGCAGCGATAAAATGAAAAATAAAAATGCGTTTTTCATAAGATTAATTCAAAAGTCGTTTAATTCTGACCATCAATTCGCCGAGTTGAAAAGGTTTCGTAACGTAATCGTCGGCGCCGGATTCAAAAGCCCGCACGACATTGAATTCCTGCGTTTTTGAAGTCAGCATAATGATCGGGATCTTGTTCCAGCCCTTGCGCGAACGAATTTGGTTTAAGACTTCGAATCCGTCGGCAAGCGGTAAAATAATGTCGAGCAAAACCAAGTTTGGAACTTGTTTACTGTCAAGGCTTTCGATTGCCTGCCGACCGTCGGTCGAGATGTCAACCTGAAAACCGCGCTGCATCAGCGTGTGGCTTAAAAGTTTGGCGACGATCCGATCGTCTTCGACAAGCATTATCAAATTGTCTGTTTTAGAGGCAGACACAAGTTTTTGCGCCATAAAAGTGATGTTTTTGTGGAAAACTACTTTCAGAAGATAAAAATTATAAAAATTTGGGGCTTAATGTGGGAAATTGAAGCACTTTTAAGATACCACAGAATCCGCTATAAATAAACAGATATTTGCGATAAATGAAGACTTTTCTGACAAAATTTCCGCGCGAAGCCGCCGAATTTATCAAACGCGGCGGAATCGTCGCATTTCCGACCGAAACGGTTTACGGACTTGGCGCGAATGTCTTTGATGAACGCGCCGTGGCGAAGATCTTCGAAGCGAAGGCGCGACCGAATGACAACCCGCTGATCGCCCACGTCGGAAGCCTCGCGCAAATCGCCGCTTTGACTTCCCGGATTACGCCGAACGCGCAAAAATTTATCGACGCATTTTTTCCCGCGCCGCTGACGCTCGTCCTGCCGAAATCGAAAAATGTCCCGCTGATCGCGACCGCCGATCTCGACACGATCGGCGTGCGAATGCCGCGCAGCGCGCTCGCGCAGGAATTTTTGCGCCGTTGCGAAACGCCGGTCGTCGCGCCGTCGGCGAATCTTTCGGGCAAGCCTTCGCCGACCAACTGGCAAGCCGTTTACGAAGATCTGAACGGGCGCATCGATTGTCTGCTGCAGGGCAAAGCGACCGAGATCGGGCTCGAATCAACCGTTGTCGATTGCACTTCGGAGATTCCGCTCGTTTTGCGTTCGGGCGCGATCGCTCTGGAAGATTTGCAAAAGGTCGTTCCCGAGACGCAAATTTATCAGCTCAAAGAAAATGAAATTGTCCGCAGTCCGGGCTTAAAGCACCGGCATTATTCGCCCAAAGCCGAAGTTGTTTTAATTTCAAATTTCAAATTTCAAATTTCAAATTCAAGCGCATTTATCGGATTAAGCACGCCGCCCGATGGTTTTGAATCAGTGAAAATTTGTTTGTCGGTTGAAGAATACGCGCACGAGGTTTTCGCTTTTTTTCGTGAATGCGATCACGCCGCAATTAAAACGATCTACTGCGAGATCGCGCCGGAAAAAGGCATCGGCGCGGCGTTAATGGATCGACTGCGGCGCGCTTCAGAAAGTTGAAAAACGACACATAAAACCACTCTGCCGCGCCGAAACGCTGCCTTGTTTTGAACGAATTTTACGGAAAAGCCTTACGCGGTCGTCGCTTTTTGGAAGGCTCTTGAAGCCAGCGCGTTATCAAAAAACTCGTTGAAACTCGTGATCTTTCGATCTTTGACGGTAAAAACGTGAACCCAATCGGATTCGTAGCTGCGACCTGTTTCCCTGACGGTCGCGCCGTATTTTCCGAGCACGACGACGCGGTCGCCCTGCGCGATGAATTCCATCGGCTCGAATTTTGTGGTTTCTTCCGCCGCGTTCATTCCGGCGAAAAATTCACCGACCTCGGCGTGACCGCGGTGTTTTCCGCCGAATGTCGCATTTTCGATTTCGGGCGTTTCCCAATTAATATCTTCTGAACAAAGACCAAGCAAACCCGGAATGTCGCCGGTTGCAAATTTATTGTAGGCGTTCTGTATGATTTGGATGTTGTTTTCCATTTCTGACTCCTTTCCAACGATAAAATTGGACGGTTAAAAAAAAATAGGAGAACGATTGTTTTGGTAGAATTTTATTATAAAGCAAGGCGGCTTTTTCTCAAACGCAGCCGAATCAGAAGTCAAAATTTATTTAAAATTTTTCGAATATTTAAATATTTAAAGCGGCGTTGGCGTATCCGAATGCGGCACGAAGCATTTTCGGCAGCGTGCTTCGTATTTGTCGGTCGCGCCGACCTCGACCCGCGCGACCGAATCCGAAGTGCGCTGCGAATAATTCGCCGTGTTGCCGCATTTAACGCAGATCGCATGAGTTTTCGTGATAAATTCGGCGACCGAAAGCAGCTGCGGCATCGGCTCGAAAGGTCTGCCCTGATAATCCTGATCGAGTCCGGCAATGATCACGCGTTTGCCGTCGGCGGCAAGCTGATTAACGGCTTCGACAATTCCCATATCGAAAAATTGTCCTTCATCGATGCCGACGACCTGCGTGTCGGCATCGATCTGCGCCATCAATTCTTTCGCGGTCATCACGGGATTTGAGATATGCGTCATGCCCGAATGCGATGCGATCTGCTCGATCGAATAGCGGTCGTCAATTTTCGGTTTGAAAACCTGCACTTTTTGACGCGCGATCTGAGCGCGGCGCAAACGGCGGATCAATTCTTCTGATTTCCCCGAAAACATCGAGCCGACGATGACCTCGATCCAGCCCGTCCCGCCGTCCTGACGCGTTTTGCGGCGTTCTTCCGTATTGTCGAAAGCAAATTCTTCAACCATAATATGCGTAAAATTATTCCTACTTGTTTGATAAACCGAACTTTTAATTATAGGCAAAAAGGTGAAAAAGTGAAAAAGGTTAAAAGTGAAAAAATACGGTGCGTTGACAAGCCGACCGAGCTTTCCGGCTTTTCACTTTTCCGGCTTTTCAATTTATTCTAAAGATATGCAGCTGAAGATCTGCAAACGTTGCAAACGCCCATTTCTGGCAAGCAAAGAATTTTGCCCGCATTGTCCCGCGCCTTATACCTGGAATCAGGAATCGTGGGCAAATGTCGGCTGTTTGTTGGCAATGATCTTGCCGATCTTTATTCTGATCTTCGTCTGGATTTTTTTCTTTTTCGGGATTTTTTTTCGTTAAATGGTCATTACCTTTATGATCAATCCAAAGTTTTACTTCGCCCTTTAAATTAATTCTGGCAATGAAAGGTTTTTGTTGAATTTGGATTAAATTTGCAATTCTTTTTAATGCTTTTATTAAAGCTTGTGCTGTTTCTTCAGCATTAATTCCTCCTGTGGTTAAAAAGAAAGCAGCAACACCTGCATTTAACAAGGCTTGTCGCTCAACAACATTCTTCTTAATATTTTTGTCTTTAGAAAGAACTACCCAATTATTTTTTCCGCACTCAATTAACCAAACTGGATCTTCAACATCATTTTCAAAATGATTGTCATGTATCTCAATGTTCAATCCTAAACCATTCAAAGCTTGAAAAAGTGCTTTCGAATAAATACATCTGTCAATAAAAAACACAGTTTCTTCAAGCCGCTTTTTTATATTCGTATCGGATTGCTTCGAGGACGTTTTCTTCCGTCGTGCCATAATCTTCCATCAGCTCTTTTAACGAATCGCCAGCGTGAAATCTTTCAGCAACTATTTCAGTTGGCACACCTGTCCCGACAATCACCGGACGCCCGAAAGAAACCAGCGGATTTATTGAAATTACTTTTGGCTCAGTCTTTTCTGCATCCCGTTTTAAGAAAGGAAACAATCGAATCGGAGTTTTGTCAGGATTACGATCAATCCGTTTTAAATAAATTTTTATGACTTCTCGAATGGCTAATTGTCCACGTTTTGAAACAGTTACTAATTGATCAAGATGGTCAATAAATAAATCAACTCCATCAGTGTAAAATTGATAGTCTGCTAATGGATGTTTTGATTGAAGCTGTTTTTCGACAAACTCTATCGTTTCTCGGACTTTGTAAAATGGAATATTTTCTGCTTTTCTTATTCCCTTTAAGACGTGGGCTTCTACCAAATTCATAAAAGACAACATCGGCAAGTTTGATTTTGGCAGTTTTATGACAGGTGTAGAAAATCTTATCTCACCATCTTGCCCAACCGGGTAATTTCTTCCACGAATCCAAGTTCTTAATGTAGGCAAAGGAATTTTCAGATAATTTGCGGCTTGGGAAATCCCGTAAATTGGCATTTCTTTCGGATCATCACCGTAAATTTTTTTGAACTTCTGTTCGTAAGTTTCTTTTTCATTCATACAAACAGCCTCCTATTTTATTTTCGAGAATAGTATAACCCAATTTTAGTTTATTAGCTCAGATATTAACTAATAAACTAGCGATCGCATCGATCAAGACGGAGCTGTCGGCTTTGCGGGTTTCGTTGTTGCAAACAATCACGAAAGCGAGTGTTTCGTCCGGTCTTTTCGCGAAACCGGCGAGCGAATTGACATAAGTTATCGAGCCGGTTTTCGCTAAAATTTTACCCGACACATTGCCCAAACGTCCGCGCAATGTTCCGTCCGTGCCGGCGATCGGCAGCGAACTGCGAAAGATTTCCGCCGCTTTTATTTGATTGCCGGCGATCAATGCGCGCGCCAAAGTTTCGGGCGTGATGAAATTCAGCCGCGAAAGTCCCGAACCGTCGCGGAGCGATTCGGTTTCCTGAAAGCTCGCGCCGTTTTCAGTCAGCCATTTTTTGATGACGGCGGCTCCCGCCGCGTCGTCGCCGCGTGTCTTTTGCACGCGCGGATTATCGTCCACAGCTTCCGCGCCGAATTTCTTGCCCAAAGTCCGCAGGATCAGTTCGGCGTAGAGATTGACCGAATCCTTGTTCATCTTGCGGACGATCTCGCCCAACGTCTGGCTTTCGATGCCGGCAAGCTCGGCGGCACCCGCAGGCTGAAATTTATTTTCCGACTGCCAATCGGCGGATTTGGCGTCGCCCGCGACCGCAATTCCCTTTTTGACGAGCGCGTCTTTCAAGATCTTTGCCGACCAGAGCGCCGGATTTTCGACTGCGACGCGGACGTCTAAATTTTTGCCTTCGCCCCAAACATAAATTTTATTGGTGCCGAGTCCGCGTTTGACGCCGATCGATTCCGTGTCCCGCGCGGGACTGACTTCGCCCGAAAGCTCGACATAATCGGTCGGCGGTTCGACTTTCGGTTTGCCGTTTTGCAGTTGGACATTGACCAGATTTTTGTTGATCGAAAGCGCGCTCGCCTCGGCGCCGTAATACCATTGCAGCTCGTTCCACGCCCAACCGTCGCCGATCGCGTCGCCTGAAAAATAACTTTCGTCGCCGATGATATTTCCCGTGATCTTTTGCACGCCTTTTGATCTGAGTTGATTAACGAGATTTTTGATGCCTTCATCGCTCAGATCGGGCGCGCCTTGCCCGTAGAGAATCAGATCGCCGTTGAGCGTGCCATTTTCGATCTTTTCCTTTGAAAAAATGCGCGTCCGCCAGCGAAAATCCGCGCCGAGCCGATCGAGCGCGACGACCGACGTGATGATCTTCTGGACCGATGCGGGATTGAAAAGTTTTTGCGCGTCACGCGCCGCCAAAACTCTGCCGTCTTTTAATGAAACGACGAAAACGCCCCACCGCGCATTGGCGAATTCGCTTTTTTCGATCGCGTCGTTAATTTTTTGGGCAAGCGCAAGGTCTTCGCCTCGCTGCGAAATTTCTAAAGGTCTGGTCAGATCGACGGTCGAATTCGGCATTTCAACTTCGACCGCCGCATTTTGATTGGCGCCGTTGCCGGTCGCCGCATTGAAACACGCCGTCAGGCTCACGGCAAACAGTAAAACAAAGGCTTGCGCGGAGAAATATTTTGCGATTCTAAAGCGTTTCATTCGTCAAAAAAATTGTTAACCCAAAAAACTTTGCGCGGCGCGAAAAACTTCTTCGACGCGGATCTGATCGATCGTTCCGCTGCGGACGACGCGGATCTTTTCGGTCAACGGCAGATAGGTCGTCGGCGCGCGTTCGTCCATCACCAAAACCAACGCGGTGCCCGCGATCGCGCCGAGATGCGCAACGCCCGTGTCGTTGCTCACCAAAACACTTAAACAAGAAGCGGCGGCAACCAGTTCGGGAATCGACAGTTTATCAAAGATCACGGTTTTTTCGGGAAAGATCTGTTCAACCGCGCCGCGCAGCTCGGTTTCTTCGGGACCGAGGAAAACAATGATTCGCGGCGGCTCAGCGCCTTCGATCAAAAGCCGACTCAAACGGGCAAAATTTTCCAAGCTCCAGCGGCGGCTCGGATGTCCCGCGCCGGGAAAAACGCCGACCAGTTTTTCGTTTTCCGCATTTTGCGCGCGCAAAAGTTCTTTGACCTTTTCGGCGTCGGATTCTTGCGACCGAATCGCCGTAAAACGCGGCGCATTTTCGATCCCGAGCGGAATCAGAACTTCCAGATAACGATCCGTAATATGTTTCGATTTGTCTTCAAGCGGCGGTTTTGTGGGAAATTTTGCAAAAAAATCGAGCGAGCGATTTTCTCGATTAGCGTAAAGCCGCGTGCGCGCGCCCGACAGAAAACCGAGCAAATTCGTTTCCGAAAGACTATGCAGATCAATGATAAAATCGAATTTCCGGCGGCGGACATCCGCGATGATGCGGCGAATTTCACCAATTGAACGCAATTTATTTCCGTCGCGCAGTTCGATGCGGTCAACGATAATTTCTTCGTCGAAAACGTCGGCAAGCCGCGCGACCATCGCGCTCGATTTGCCGAGCAGCGCCGTAATTCGCGCATCCGGGAATTTCCCGCGAATCGCCTGCAAAGCGGGCAAACTGAGGATCACATCGCCCATCTGCCCGAAATGAATGACGAGAATGTTTTGCGGGTTGAAGTTCATTTCTTCCAACCTCGGATTTCATTTATCAAACTGCCGAAACCTTGCGGAAAAAATTCTTCAAGCGGCTTTAAATCTTCGACTAATCTTTCGGCAGATTCAATTGCTTTCTCCTTTAAAATTTCAAGTGAAGGTCGATCATTTCCGTAAAGTTCTGCTTTCAAACTTTTTCTGTCATATTGAATCCGTTCGCCGTTTTGCTTGCGAATCCAAGTCGCTTCGTTGACGTGCGCGTTCACGCCGCACAAATACCAAGCTTCAATTGCCGGAATGGGAACGCCGATAGCAATCCTAATTATTTTTTTTCCCGTAACATTTTGAAGTTTTGAAACTGTTTCATTAACCGTTTTTCGAAGTTGGCACAATCGGCAATTGTTATTTTCCTTAGTTTCGTGCTCTTGCGCATGAACGGGCGTGTCATCCGAATCGGAAACAACAATCAAAGCCTCCGCATTTGAATTATAATGCACAGCTTTTATCACATTTGGCAATAATTTATCAACATGCGAAGAACTGCGTTGAATGATCGTATTCGGCAAATCTGTTTCTTCGATTTCTTCGCCTAAAATTCCCGCAATGAGGGTTTTGAGCGCGGCTTCGTCAGCAGGCGATTCGCTAAAGAAAGCGATTTTCATACGTGCGCGGGAACGCCTCCGAGAATTCCGCTATACCAAATTTCGCCAAGCGGTGCGTCTTGAATTACTTCTTCGTAATGCGGTTTGTCAACCAAACGCTCGAAATGAACGCCTTTCTCGTCCTTACTCGCAATCACGATCTCTTCGGGATGATCTTTGTAAAGATCAAGCAGATATGGCGAATGTGTGGTCGCAATGACCTGTATCGGTTCGCGGTTTTCGCCGTAATTTTCGGGATACGCAAGACGATACATTGCTTCTTGGATATTTTGTAAAAGTCTTGGGTGAATTCCTTTTTCGGGTTCTTCAAATGCGACGATTTTCGGCGGATTCGGTAAGTAAGCGAGTGTCAGATAAGCTAGTGCCAAACGAGTTCCATCTGAAAGTTCTTTTGCTTTGATTTTATGTTTT
>JBBQOA010000009.1:0-18882 GCA_038330465.1 Pyrinomonadales bacterium | reverse complement strand
TGCCGCCGCGTAAACGGGTTCGCCGCAATCGGTGTTGCCGCCCGAATTTTTGTTCCAGTCTTCGCCGAGATGATCGTTTGCGCCAAAATCCTGCGCGTTGAACCAATCGTCTTTTTGATCTTTGGCTTGCGTCAAAGTTTCGGTTTTGCCGAGCGGATACGCAAATTTTCGCGCGATGATTTTCGGTGTTTCGGTCGGTGTCGGCGCCGGCTTCGGCGTTTGCGGGTTGGCAATATCGTGACAGGCAAATTGCAGCGCGGCGGCAAAAGTTAAAAATACGGCAAAACTTATAGCTTTCATAAGAATTTCTGACCGAAGGATTTTGTAACTCTGCAATTATGAACTTATACTTACAGTTTGTTCAAGAAAAATTTTGAGTGAAATTATGACGATAAGATTGGATTGGATGCGCGGCTGCGGAACTGCTTTAGTTACGCCATTTCACAAAGACGGCTCGGTTGACGACGAATGTTTCAAATCTCTGGTCGAGCGGCAGATCAAAAACGGCGTGAAAATATTGATTCCGTGCGGGACGACGGGCGAAGCCGCGACGATGTCGGTCGAAGAAAAAATTCACGTTATCAAAATGTGTGTCGAGGTCGCGCATAAACATAAAGCGAAAGTCATTGCCGGAACGGGCAGCAACAATACGGCGGCGACGATCGAAATGACGCGCAAGGTGCGCGAACTCGGCGCGGACGGCGCACTCGTCGTCGCGCCGTATTACAACCGACCAACGCAGGGCGGAATGCTCGCGCATTTCGGCGAGATCGCCAAATCGGTCAAAAAATTTCCGATCATGCTCTACAACGTGCCGGCGCGCACCGCCTCGAATATTTCCGCCGAAACTTGTGTGACGTTAGCGGAAAAATACGAAAACATCGTCGCGATCAAAGAAGCGTCGGGCAATTTTTCGCAAATTATGCAGATAATTACGAATCGCCCGAAACATTTCGCGGTTTTTTCGGGCGACGACGCCTCGACGCTGCCGTTGATCTCGATCGGCGCCGACGGACTCGTTTCGGTTTGCGCGAACGAAATTCCCGATCTGACTTCGAAAATGGTCGAAAAAGCGCTCGACGGCGCGATTACGGCGGCGCGCAAGCTTCATTACAAGATTCTGCCGCTGATGGAAGCCAATTTTAGCGAGGCTTCGCCCGCGCCGTGCAAATTCGTGATGAAGGAAATGGGCTTGCTTGAAGAGAATCTGCGGCTGCCGCTCGTGCCCGTCACCGAACCGACGCGCCGCAAACTGCGGGAAGTTTTGAATGAACTGAAATGATCCTTCAAAACCGACAAATAGAACAAGGGGAATATGAAATTAGATCAAAATATCTCGGTTGCCGTCGGCGAATCGGCGCCGGATTTTGAACTTCGAACCGAAAAGGGCGAGAAATGGCGTTTGTCGGCATATCTCGGAAAGGTCGTCGCAATGCTTTTTTATCCGAAGGACGAAACACTCGTTTGCACCAAACAATTATGTTCGGTGCGCGATAATTGGACGGATTATCTGGCGACCAAAGCCCTCGTCGTCGGTATTTCGCCCGGCGCGATCGAAGATCATCGAACATTTGCCGAAAGTCACCGCTTGCCGATCCCGCTGCTCGCCGACGTCGATCGGAGCGTGACCGAGACCTATAATTTTCACTGGCTTTTCCCGAGCGTTTTTACGCGCGCGATCGTCATCGTCGATGCCAAAGGAATCATTCGTTCAAGAAAAGTGATGCTCCGTGCCTTTCGACCGACCGACCGCAGCGTGATCACCGAGATCTACGCCGCGCGCGCCGATTTGCTCTCGGAAAAATACGATTCGCTGACGAAAAAAAATTAAATATTAAAATGACACTACAAGAAAAAATCGAACAATTATTTACAAAATCGGAATTTGATGCGGACGACCGCGCTGTTTTTGAAGAACTCAAAGCGGCTTTAAGACAGGGCGAAATTCGTGCGGCGGAGAAAGACGAAAATGGCAATTGGCATGCGAACGCGTGGGTCAAGAAGGGCATTCTCGTCGGCTTCAAGATGGGCAAGATGGTCAATATGTCGTTCAGCGGCGAGACCTTTCAGTTTTTTGATAAGGATACATTCCCGCTGCGCCCGATGAATCTCGACGATCAGATCCGCATCGTGCCCGGCGGTTCGGCGATTCGCGACGGTTCGTTCGTCGCGCCGAATGTCGTGCTGATGCCGCCGTGTTACGTCAATGTCGGCGCCTATGTCGATGAAGGGACGATGATCGATTCGCACGCGCTCGTCGGGAGCTGCGCGCAGGTCGGCAAACGCGTTCATATCTCGGCGGCGGCGCAGATCGGCGGCGTTCTCGAACCGGTCAACGCCAATCCGGTCGTGATCGAAGACGACGTGCTCGTCGGCGGCAACACGGGCGTTTACGAAGGCGTCATCGTCCGCGCGCGGGCGGTTCTCGCCTCGGGCGTGATCCTGACGCGTTCGACGCCGGTTTTCGATCTTGTAAAAGGCGAAATTCTCAAATCGACGCCGGAAAAAACGCTCGAAATTCCCGCCGGTGCGGTCGTCGTGCAGGGTTCGCGGGCGATCACGAGCGGTTTCGGCAAAGAGCATAATCTCTCGCTCTACGCGCCGATCATCGTCAAATACCGCGACGAGAAAACGGACGCTTCGACGAAGTTAGAAGATTATTTGCGGTAAATGATATCGCGATCTCTTGGCGTCTTGGCGGGACATCCAGAGAAAATGTACGGTGCAAGGCGTTCCGCCTTTGCCGCGCAGCGATTCCCATCGGCGAGATCTGCAGCAAACCGAAATTTGTTGGGCTTTTTCTCGTCCATCAATCTTAAATCCGCACTGGTTTATTGAGAATCAGACAAAATTTTCAAAACGCGCGAGTCTTTTGGTCAACAAAGTTTGCGGACGATCTCTTCGATAATCTCGACGACCGCGGCGTGAAGCTCGTCCCTGCTTTTATCTTCCAGATCGGTCGCCGCAAGCAGGAACGGTTCGTAGAGAAACCAACCGAGCGTCGTTGCGCCGATGATCGCGGTCATCATTTCGGGGGCGAATTTTGATTCGGATTTTGTTTCGACGGATCTTTTTTTGAGCAGTTCGAGAAAACGCTCCATGACCGGAAATTGAGTTTGAATGGCACGCGGGTTGACGCCGTCGATCATTGCCCGCGAGAGCGCGATCTGGCGGAATTTGTTTTTTTTGACGGCTTCAAAAAATGTCGCGATGTTTCCTTCCAGATTTTCGACATCAATGATCTCTCGCTCGACTTTGTTAATGCCGCGCGCGTGAACCGCGATAATGACCGCGTCTTTTGTTCCGAAATGACGATGAATAAGCGGGTGTTTGATGTTGGCAGCTTCGGCAATCTCGCGGACGGTGATCTTGTTCGGACTCTTCTTTAACAATAATTTTTCCGTCGCATCGAGAATCGCTTTTTTGACCGCCTCGCGTCCGTAGGGAATTATGCCGTTTTTGTTAGTTTTGCCGGTGTTTACTTTGACCGGATTTTTCGTGAAGGGCGGCTTGTTCATTGCGGATTCAATAATATCACAGAGCGGATTTAATAATGCCACATAAATCTTGCGGATTTTGCGGATTTTTTTACGATTGGTTTTACCTTTTCTTGACATTTGTTACCATTGGTAGCATAGTTAAAAACAGTTCATTTATAATCTTTCTTGAAAGAACATAAATTGCAGCTTTGGTGTCTTGGCTTGAGGATTACGCGATTACGGGGGTAAGTCGAATAATTTGCCGGGACGCCAATTTTCTTTTGGCGGTGTGATTTTTTTTCGCTCCTTCAATTGATTGGCATAATTTCAATTCTTTCAAATTTCCCCTTTCTTTCAAATATCTTTCGACCGTTGAGCTTTCTCATTCGTTCATCTGATGAATTGCCGTCTGCTTGAGCTGACGGGGCAGTTTGACAAGATAATAGTTGGCTTGAGCCAAACTTTATCAAAATATCAGTCATCAGATCAGCTTTAGCTCAATCATTTAAGGCATTTATTTTGCCCAAAGATTCGGCTGAAGCCTTTTTTTAACCTTCTTGCCGTCAGCTAAAGCTGACGGCAATTCATTATATATATAAGCCTGCCAAATCATCAAAGCCTTACTTTTGGTTCATTACCCGACGGAATTTTATCAATTCACCTTTTCATTTCCCGCGCTTTGAAATTTCGTGCAAGGAATTTTTCCTTCCAAAGCATTAATCAGAAAATTATTCCCTGCGCCGTTGACGATCCAGGTTTCGATGTTTTCCTTTTGGCAGATGATCGCGGCTTCGAGTTTTGAGTTCATTCCGCCCGTGCCTAATTCCGAAGCGCGTTCTTCGACCAGTTTACGCGCTTCGGCGATGTTTTTGATCTCGGCGATATGCCGCGCGTCAGCGTGCAGATGCGGATTTTTGTCGAAAACGCCGTCGATGTCGCTCGCGAGAATCAATAGATCGGCTTTGATGAGCGCGGCGACGAGCGCGCTGAGTTTGTCGTTGTCGCCTAAAATAATTTCCTCGACGGCGGTCGTGTCGTTTTCGTTGATGATCGGAATATACGAATGTTTGATAAGCTCGCCGATCGTATTGAGCGTGTTTTGGCGCGACGTTTCGTTCTCGAAATCGCGGTAGGTCATCAGGCACTGCGCCGTGCGAATGCCGAAATCGGTAAAAATTTCGTTGTAGATCCGCATCAAAAGCGGTTGCCCGATCGCCGAAAGCGCCTGTTTCGATTCGACGAGCTTTCCGAAATCGGTGATGTTGATGCGCTGGCGCGCGGCGGCGATCGCGCCCGACGAAACGAGCACGATGTCGTATTCATCCTGCAGGGCGAGAATCTGCCGCCCGATGTCTTCGACCTTGCCGCGCGAGATCAGCTTCGTGCCGTTCGTTAAAGTTGAGGTGCCGATTTTGAGAACGAGTTTCTTTTTCATTGTATAAATTCACCACAGAGACACAGAGAACACAGAGTTTTTTTATTCAATTTTGTATATAAAATTCCTAAATTATCTCTGTGTCTCTGTGGTGAAAAAAATAAATTTATTTTCTGATTTGCCCGTCGCCGAAGACGAACCATTTATTGGTCAGCAGATGTTCCGCGCCTAAGGGACCGCGAAAATGGAGTTTTTGCGTCGAAATGGCGATTTCGGCGCCGAGACCGAATTCGCCGCCGTCGGTAAACCGCGTCGAAGCGTTGTGATAAACCGCCGCGCAGTCCGTCTCGTGCATAAATTCCTCGGCTTTTCCCGCGTTTTCGGTAATGATCACCGCCGAATGTCCGCCCGAATATTTGTTGATCTTTTCGACGGCTTCCGTCATATCGGCAACCACCGCGACGACCATTTTCGCCGATAAAAATTCTTCGAACCACGTTTCTTCATCGCCGAAAAGCGTGACCGAAGGATCGACGTAATGCACCGAAGAATCGCCGAAAACCTCGATACTTGCGTCGTGCAAAGCCGCGACGATTTGATTGATTCTTTCTTCCAAATTCGGGAGTTTTTCGTCGATCAAAACCTTGTCGAGCGCGTTGCAGACGCTCAGCCGCGATTTGCCGTCGAGGACGATTTCGAGCGCCGTTTCAAAATCCGCATCGCTGTCGATATACGCGAAATTGTTGCCGCGTCCGCTGACGATGACGGGAACTTTCGAGTTTTTCAAAACGAAATCGATCAGCGTTTCGCCGCCGCGCGGAATGACGATGTCGAATTTTTCCGCGTCGCCCTCGATAAGTTTTTGCGTTTCTTCGCGCGAGATGTCGAGATATTTGACAAAATCTTGATCCGCGCCGTTTTCCGTCAATGCCGTTTGCCATAAATCCGCCAAACAAAGATTTGTGTTGCGGGCTTCTTTGCCGCCTTTCAGCAAGATGCGGTTGCCGGCTTTGAGCGCGATGATCGCGGCTTCGATCGAAACATCGGGACGCGCTTCGTAAATGATCAGGATCGTGCCGAAGGGAACCGTCCGGTTTTCGATCCGTAAACCGTCCGCACGCACTTTTGAATAAACGACCTTGCTGACCGGATCGGCTGCCTTGATGACGTTTTCAACCGAGGCGATCATCTTTTCGATTTTGCCGTCGTCGATCTTCAAGCGGTCGAAGATGACCGGATCATCGGGCGGACAATTTTTCAGATCGAGCCGGTTGGCTTCGATGATTCGTGATTTGTTTTCAGCCAGCAGTTGCGCCAGCCGTTTTAAAATATCGTTTCTTGTTTGTGCGTTCATCGTCGGTTACAAATGTAATATATTAACAGACCGCCGATTTTCAACAAATGGGAAGCGTCACGGACGCTTTTGTTTTTTTTTGCGATTTGTTTAGATTACAATTATGAAGATAGTTTTCATGCTTTTCATCGGGTTGTTTTTATTGGCTTTGGCGGGCGGCGAATGTGTCGCGCAGCCGCGCAAGATTACCGTCATTATTTTCCGGCACGCCGATAAAGAATTGCCGACCGAAGGCGACGATTCCGATCCGGATATTTCGATCGACGGACAAAAACGTGCGCTGCGGCTCGTCAAAGTGCTCGAAAAATACAAACCGATGCGGCTTTTTTCGACCAATTATGCGCGCACGATCGAAACCGTCACGCCGCTTTCGCGGATCAAAGGGCTGCCGATCGAATTTTACCAGCCCGGAATGATGAACGAACTCGTCGAAAAGCTTTTATCGTTCAAAAAAGGACGAAGGATCGCCGTTGTCGGGCATAATTCGACGACCGCGCAGCTCGCGAATCTGCTGCTCAAACAAAGCAAATACCAAATGCCGGCGGATTCCGATTACGGCACGATCTGGATTATTCGCCTCAAAAACGGGCGCGTTTCGGATAAGGTGATTTCATATTAAGAAAAAACTTAGAAATGGAACGCCGATTGCCGCTGATTTGGCGGATTTGCGCCGATTTCTTAAATTCAAATCAGCGGCAATCAGCGTTTTGTTTTTCTAGCTTTTCTATACTCCGTTTTTTAAGTTTCTTAAGATTTCTTACTTTGCGACTTGGCGGCTTGGCGGGAGATCTTTTGTTTTTATTGGAAATTTCAAAGAAAACTTTTCCCACCAAGCCGCCAAGTCGCAAAGAAAAGCAAAAGTTATCAAAAAATTAAACACACAGTCTTTAATTGTAAACAATCGCTTCATCGTGCGGCATTTTGGCAAAGTAGAGGGCGATTCCGACCGCGACGAGCATGATCGCCGCCGCCGTCCAAAAAGTCCGGTAAAGCGTGTAATCGGAAATATTATCGATACCGGTCGCGCTGTAGAGCAAAAATGCCGAGAGCGCCGGACCGATCGCGCGTGCGAGACTCGCCGCCGACTGCATAATTCCCAAGGTTTTGCCCTGCGCCGCGTCGTGTGCTTCTTTTGAAGCAAGGCTCGTCAAAGCCGGCGATGAAATTGAGTTACCGATCGAGAAGAAAGCGATACCGACCAGTAAAGCCGTTAATCCGCCGACTGCCGGTCCGACAAAAGGAACCGCAAAAAGACTTGCCGCGAGCAATAAGCAACCGATTGCCGTCAGCCACGTTTCACCGAGAACTTTTGCCAGTCGCGCAAACATTCCGCCTTGTATCAAAATCGCCAAAACTCCGATGTAAGCAAAAAGATAGCCGTTTTGTTCAGGTGTATAATTAAAGCGAAATGCCGTATATTGCACAAAAACCGTCGTCATGATCGAAAAGGCGACGATCAGTAGAAAATAGATGGTTGTGATCAAGGTAAATCGAGTATTTTTCATCATCAGCGCGAGATCGGCAAGGCGTCCCGGTCGTTTTTCGGGGATTTCGCCGGCTGAAAACTTACGCGATTCGGGCAAAATAAAGTAAAGCAAAACGGCGTTTGTCAAGGCGAGCGCCGAAACGAAAAAGAACGGCGCATGCGTGCCGAATTTACTTAAGATGCCGCCGATCGCCGGACCGAAAACGAATCCCAAACCGAACGCCGCGCCGATCAAACCCATTCCTTTCGCGCGGTTTTCGCGCGTCGTCACGTCGGCAATGTAGGCTTGCGCAGTCGAGATGTTGCCGCCCGTGATGCCGTCAAAAATCCTCCCGAAAAAAAGCAGCCAGAGCGTCGTCGAAAGACCGGTGATGAGTGCCGCGACGCTCGTCCCCAAAAGGCTCACGAAAAGAATCGGGCGGCGCCCGTATTTGTCCGACAATTGCCCGAGAACCGGCGTCGAAATAAACTGCATGATCGAATACGAAGCGATCAGCCAGCCGATCACGAACGGCGACGCGCCGAATTCGTCTTTCGCGTAAGCGGGCAGCACGGGAATCGCGACGCCGAAACCGACGAGGTCGATAAAGATCGTGATAAAAATGATGATTAAAGGTTTGGTGAAAAACTTTTCGTTATTCGTTGTTGTCGGTGTTGGCATTTCTCTCAAAGCGGACGCGGCGGTAAATTTCGGTGATCGGCAGCGTTAGTCCGACCGACTCGAATTCGATCTCGTCGTCGGACGCGTCAAAAAAATAAGTGATCCAGGTGCCGCTCGGCTGGCGGCGATGAAGCTCGACATTCATTTTATGCTGGTCAACGACGGCATATTCCTGGACGCTCGGCATTTGTTGGTAAAAAAGAAGTTTTTCGCGGCGGTCGATATTCGCGGTTGACGGCGAAGTCACTTCGATAATCAAGATCGGCGCGTTGCGAAAATAAGGACTTTCGGGATTTTCCTCGCACGAAACCAAAATGTCGGGATAATAAAAAACATTTCGCGTCACTTGGACTTTTATTTCGCCCGAAAACGGTTGGCAACGAGAATTTCGCAAATGAACTCCAAGCGCAATGTAAATGTCACCTGCAATTAAATTATGCGAATCGCTCGTTCCCGCCATCGCATAAACTTCGCCTTCGATGTATTCGTGCCGGACGGGACTGAATTTTTCGCCTTCGAGATAATCTTCGACGCTTATTTTGGTTTTTAATTTCGGCAAACCCATATCGCAATTTTAGCAAATAATCGTTTCATTGTAATATAAACGATAGTCAAAATAACATTTGGGGGAAAATTGCAAAAGGGATGCCAAAAGCTACAAATATCAAAGTATTTTTAATTTTAATCACTGCACTTGTTTTTTCTATGTATCAGGAAACACCAGCCCAGCGCAAAAAAACGAAAACGAAAACGCCGACGGTCGAAGTAAAAACGGTTCCGCCGGAAATCAGCTACACGGTTTCGATGTCGAAACCGTGGACGCATCTGCTCGAAGTCGAAATGCGTTTGAATTGGGCTGAGATGCCCGCCGTCGCAGAAGTTTCGATGCCGGTCTGGACGCCGGGCAGTTATCTCGTCCGCGAATACGCGCGTCACGTCGAAAGCTTGATGGCGGCGGACGCGGGCGGCAATCCGCTTGTCTGGAACAAAACGGACAAAAACAGCTGGCAGATCGAGACGCGCGGCGCGAAAGAGATCGTCGTTAAATACAACGTTTACGCGAATGAACTGACCGTACGGACAAATGAATTGAACGCCGATCACGCGTTTTTCACGCCCGCCGCGCTGCTTATGTTTCCAAAAGATCAGCTGAAAACGGCTTCGACCTTGAAAGTTAATCCTTACAAAGATTGGCGGATCGCGACCGGACTGCCGAAGGTTGACGGGCAGACCAATGTTTTTCGCGCCGAAAATTTTGATATTCTTTACGATTCGCCGTTCGAGGTCGGCAATTTTCACGATATTTATTTTACCGTCGAAGGCAAACAGCACCGCTTTGTGATCGAGGGCGAAGGCAATTACGACATCAACAAGATCGCCAAAGACACGGCGAAAGTCGTCGAAGAATCCTACAAAATTTTTGGCGAGCTGCCGTATAACGATTACTCTTTTATCTTGAATCTGCGCGGCGGCGGCGGACTTGAACATTTGAATTCGACCGCGCTCCAATGGAACCGGTTCGGCTTTTCGGGCACGCGTCATAATGATTTTATGAGCTTGGTCGCACACGAATATTTTCACTGTTTCAATGTCAAACGCATTCGCCCCGACGCGCTCGGACCGTTTGATTACAACAACGAAAATTACACGCGCCTGCTCTGGGTTGCCGAAGGCGGGACGGCTTATTACGAATCGGTCTTGGTCGAACGCGCCGGAATTATGTCCGCCAAGGAGTTTATCGACGGGAAAGCGTCGCAGATCCAGGCGCTGCAGGAACGTCCCGGCAGATTTGAAGCGTCGCTCGAAGAAGCGAGTTTTGACGCGTGGATTAAGTATTACCGGCAGGACGAAAACGCGGTCAATAATCAGATCTCGTATTACGACAAAGGCGAACTCGTCAACTTTTTGCTCGATCTCGAGATTCGTGCAAGCTCGAAAGGCGCGAAATCTTTGGACGATGTGATGCGGTATCTTTACAATGAGTTTTACAAGAAGAACAAAAACTACACGCCCGAAGATTATCAGAAGATCTCCGAAATGATGGCGGGTAAATCGCTCGATGATTTCTTTTCGAAATATGTGCGCGGACACGACGAGATCGATTACGATTCGATCTTGGGCGGCATCGGTTTGCAACTCAAAAATAACAAAGGACGCGAAACGACCTATCTCGGCGCGAATCTGCGGCAGGACGGCGAGCGTTTGACGGTCACTTCGGTGCTCAAAGAAACGCCCGCTTATGAGCAGGGTTTGAATGCCAACGACCAGATCATCGCGGTTGACGGAATCAGGGCAAACCAGACGTTTTTGCAAAGTTATCTCGGCGAAAAGAAGGTCGGCGAGAAGGTCAAACTGACGATTTTTCGGTTTGATGAACTTCGCGAGATGGAAATCATTCTCGGCGGACGCGCGCGTGCGGCATATCTGATCGCGCCGCTTGAAAATCCGTCCGACGAGCAGAAGATGATCTACAAAAACTATCTCGGCGCGGACTTGCAGTAGGAAAAAGGGAAAAAGGTAAAAGGTTAAAGGTGAAAAAGGGAAAAAGTTAATACGACTTGTCAGACTACTTTTTCACCTTTTTACTTTCAACCTTTCAACCTTTTAACCTTTTTCCCTTTTCCGCTTTTTCACCTTTAACCTTTTCGACTTTCGGACGTTATGCGAAATTTTAAGAAAATTATTGTTTTTATATTACTGATCGCGACGGCGGCGTGTCAGAAAAGTATTTTTGAACCGTCAAGCGTCGCGCCCGCAACTCTCAGAGATGTTCCGGCGCTGCGTTTGAATTTTCGATATGAAGCGGATGTTCCGGCGCCGTCCGACCCGAAGAACGCGGCGCCGACCGAAGAAAAAAACGCGCTTGTGCTGGCGGATTTCGACGCGAATCGTCCGCAGGAACTTCTTGTTCAAACGATCACTTCGCCCGATAAAAAGCGGATCCTGACGGTTTACCAGCGACTCGGTGATGCGGACGCCGCGTATCGGCTTGATATGTACGCGGGCGACGGCAAATTTCTGCGGCGTGTTTCGCCCGAAACGATGCTCGTCGATTTTCCCGATATTATCGTTTGGTCGCCCGATTCGACCAACGTCGCTTTTGTCGCGATCGCGCGGCAGGGCGGCTTAAACAGTTTGACGCCTTTGCCGAGCGCGTCGCCGACTAATTCAAACACTTCCGCGAACGCCAATACAAACGCGAATACGAACGCGAACACAAACGCAAACGCCAATGCCAACGCCAATGCCAACGCGAATGTGAACACCGAACCAGCGAATACGGCGACCTTGCCGACCGCGCCGACGCCCGAATCGGCGCCGAATGTTTTGACCTTTCGCACCGAACAGATTTACGTCTGCAATTCGGAAGGCATTGATCTGAAACCGATCACGCAGAACGAGGGTTTGATCTATTACTATTTTGTCTGGTCGCCTGACGGCGCGATGCTCGCGGCAATGGCAGTACGTTTTGAGGAATGGCGTTATTTGCAGATGCTGGCGGAAAAACTCGGTGAAGTTTTCGTGCCTGTCGGCAGACCGCGCATCGTCGAGAAAAACGGGCGCGAACGGCGGCTTGACGATAATTTGACGGCGGTGCGTCCGGTTTGGTCGCCCGATTCGTCAAAGGTCGCGGTCGGTTTTAATTCCAATAATAATAAACCGACACAGATCCGCATTTACGACGCGATCGGCGATCAACCGACGCAAGCCGCGATTCCGCTCGTCAATCAGCTGAAGATCTCGTCAAAAGCCTATGACGACAAGATCAATAATGAACAAAATCCGCCGGGCAATGCGAACGTTGAAACGAACGCGAACACGAATCTGCCGCCGCCGTCGATGACGCTGCCCGACGAAAAAACGCTTGTTTCTTTTCAGCCGATCATCAATCTCGAATGGACGGCGGACAATCTGCTTTATCTGCAAACAGGTTACGTCAAGCAATACCGAACCGGCGACGGCGCCCGCAGCAGTCTGCGCTGGCACCGGCTTGTGCTAAGTCCGCAGGCGACTGTGATTAAATGAGAAAAGTTGACAAAAAAACTATGAACTATCAAACAATATCCGAAATTTACGACGCGAACGATCAGATTCGCGTCCAATTGAAAGCGACGGTCGCGAATTTGGACGACGCGCAAGCCAATGCGTTGCCTGACGGCGAAAAATGGACGATTGCCGGATTTGTCGAACATATTGCGATGGTTGACGAAGGCATTATGCGGATTTCCGCCAAATTGCTGAATGAGGCAAAAGCAAACGGCAAGGCTTCGGACGGCGCGGCGAAATTTTCCGTCGATTTTGGACAAAAGATGGCTGCCGGACGCGGCGCGAAATTTGAAGCGCCCGAAAGAGTGCAGCCGTCGGGCACGAAAACCATCGCCGAATCGCTCGCGAAAATGGAAGAAACCCGCCGCGCATTGGAAGAACTTCGCCCGCTCTTTGAATCGGTCGAATGTGCGGACGTCAAATTTCCGCATCCGGCGTTCGGCGATCTGTCGGCGCACGAATGGCTCGTGCTGCTCGGCGGTCACGAACTGCGGCACATCAAACAGATCGAAACGCGGCTTGAAAAAACTCAATAGACAATTTTCGAAAATATTTGTTTTTAACGCCAAGGCGCCAAGACTGCCAAGGCGCAAAGGTTTTTTGATCAGAAACCCATTGGTTGAATTTCTGATAAATACTGCAAATTTTAAGCGAGTTTGGGTCGGCTTTGCGCCTTTTCGCTGAATTTATCTTGTGCGGTCTCGGCGGCTTGGCGGCTTGGCGTTAAACTTCCGGTTGAATTTTTGGAAAAATGTCTAATAAAAAAGCCCTGACTGCGAGGAGGGCAAGCAGTCAGGGTTAAGTTTTCCAAACGGGTGCTTCTTTTATTATTAATTTCTACATAATTGCCAAAAGCACTTACTTGGAAGACAGATTGAAAGTTTTTGTTGTCTAAAGATTTTACAGCGTGTTTTGAGTCCCGTCTTCCGGCGGGACTCAAAACTTGTTTGTTTAGCGGCTCGTCGGGATGTCGCCGGTCAAACCGAAGTGCCGGAATTCATAAGTGTTATCCACACTTCTCCAGATATACCAGTCGCCGGTCGAGGGACGAAAGACCGCGATGTCGGTTTGATTATCGCCGTCGTAATTTCCGGCAACCGGAATATCTTCGGCGAGACCGAACTGGCGGATGTCAAATGCGCCGTTGCTCGATTTCCAGATATACCAGACACCGGTCGAAGGACGATAAACCGTAATATCGTCGCGTCCGTCGCCGTCAAAGTCGCCGCGCACGGGTTTGTCGCCCGTCTGACCGAATTTGACGATGCCGATGCTGCCCGTCGCGCTGTTGATCCAATACCAGACGCCGGTCGAAGGACGAAAAACCGTCACGTCCGCTTTGCCGTCGCCGTCCATATCGGTGGGCATCGGAATGTCTTCGTTCGTGCCGAACTGGACGATCTGGAAGCCTGTGTTGTTGCTCTTTTTGACATACCAAACGCCCGTTGAAGGACGATAGACCGCGATATCGTTGCGTCCGTCGCCGTCAAAATCGCCGCGCAACGGTGTGTCGGTCGCAAAACCGAACTGCGTTGAAGTGACGCTGCCGTCCGAGCTGTTGTTGATTTCCCAAATCGCGTTGCCATTGACGTTGCGAAAGACCGCCTTGTCGGTTTTGCCGTCGCCGTCAAAATCGGCGGAAACGGGTGTGTCCGCTGCGGTGCCGAAGTTTTGCGCCGTAAATCCTTGGCTGTTCTGCGAATACCACGTTCCGGTTGACGGACGAAAGACCGCAAAATCGTTGCTGCCGTCGCCGTCAAAGTCGGCGTGATGCGAATCGCTGAGAATCTGTCCCGCGATTTCGCCCGCCGGATTATTGACGCTGCCGATGATCGCCGTCCACGAACCCATTCGGAGAAGCTGAACTTGTTGCGCCGTGACATTAACCGTCGTCGGTCCGAAGTTCGCTTCGCCTTCGCGAGTCGGGATGACGCCAAGATCGGCAACCGTTGTCGTTACGCCGGCAACCGTCACCTGAACCAACGCCGATGTTTGAGCGCTCGCAAAACGGTTGAATTCGCCCGAGATCGTCGCGGTCGTTTCGTCGGTATTCAGAAGAACTTTGATTTCGCCGAGCGCGTTGGTCGTGACGGGCGGCGTGACACCGGCGCCGCTCAGATGACCTTCAAAGAATCTGCCCTGCGGCGTGCCGGTCGGTGTCGGTGTCGGGCTTCCCGCCATCGCGAACGTGCCGGAAAGAACCGTCGCGGCGCCGTTTCTGAGTGCGATCATTGTTCCGGCAGTGACTACGGGAACCGTTTCGCCGCGATCCGAGCGCAGTCTTAATCTGCCTTCGCCGCCGCTCGCGAGAACGAGATTGCCGACCGCCGCGTTATTAACGGAAACGGCGAGTGATGTGCCGATCGGCAAATTGACCTGAAAGACACGAATTTCGAGTTCCGTCCGGCTGCTGTGAATTTCATATTCGGCAAAGCCGCGCGGCAGCGCGCCATCGATCGTCGCGCCGCTTAAGATCGCGTAGATTTCGTTTTCATTCGGCGAACCGGTCGGCGATGGTGACGGTGACGGCGTGCCGGTCGGCGAACCGGTCGGGCTTGCCGTCGGTGATGCGGTTGGAGTCGCGGTCGGCGAACCGGTCGGTGATGCGGTTGGCGAAGGCGTCGGACTTCCGCCGCCGAAAACGCCTGAAAGGATCACGGTCGCGCCGTTTTTAACTTCGACGCTGTCGCCGTTCGTAACATTCGGCACGGTTTGTCCGTCCTGCGTGCGAAGTTTTAGTTTTGCTTTGAGATCGGCGCCGACGGTTGCCTGCCCGATCGCGTTTCCGTTCAAGAAAGTGGTTAGTACCGCGCCGACCGCATTGACGTCTTCGGATTCGACTTCGAGCTCCCGATTGCCGCTCGCATAAACTTTATAAGTTGCCAAACCGTGCGGATTGATGCTTCCGCTCGGCGAAACCAAATTCGCGGTTGCCGTCGAAATCGGGATCTCGCCGCCTGCCTGAACTTTGTTTTGTAAAATGAACGGCATTGCGACCCACGCAAAAACCGCGACGAAGACTAATGATATTTTCCACATTTGCCCATGTTTTCTATCTTTTCTCATTGCTTTTATTTCCTTCCTTTTTTTATTTCTTTCCTCTGTGTTTTATTGGTCAAGCAGGGGTTCTTAGCAAGACAGTGCAAACCGCGACATCAAAAAGACACCGCGCTGGATTTTTTTTTGAGAAATAAAAAGAGCCGATCTGATTTAGATCGGCTCTCGAAAACCAGAACTGTCTGATTTTTAGTTTAAGGAAGATTTTCCAAAGAATTAGTTTGAAACGGCGTTGGCGGCAAAATACATTCTTGATTTGCAAGAAGCGTAACGGCGCATAAGGCGTCAACCCGGCGGGTTTGAATTCTGACGTTATTTCTCGACGGAAGTTCATAATCCCATTTAATTCCGGTTTCTTTAATGCGGTCAAGTAAATCGTGCGGGAAAGTTAAAGACGGATATTTGGATTTAACCAAAGCGGCAATACCCGCGACCACCGGCGCGGACATCGATGTTCCGCTCCACATTCCATAACGTCCGCCGGGAATCGCGCTGACAATCTCTTCGCCCGGCGCGACCGTTTGAACCCAGCTCCGCTCAAAAGTCGAGAAAACCGCCAATGCGTCATAGCGCGTGCTGGCGCCGACGGCGAGCATCCCGTTTAATCGTTCAGCCGCCGGATAAATAGCCGCCGTTCCGTTCCCGATCGTGCCGCCGTTTCCGGCACCGGCGACGACCGCCAAACGATTTGATCCGATTTCGGAAAAGGTCTTTCCGTCGAGCGTCATTCCGGCATCGGTGCATTCGACCAAATCCTTCAAAACTCTCTGCGCGTTCGGGTTATTCGGGTCTTCGGGATAACCGAAACTCATATTAACAATGTCCGCATTATGTTGCGCCGCCCAAATTACCGCCGCCGTGATGCGCCAGAGTTCGCCCTCGCCGTTGGCATCGAGAATGCGAATCGGCATAATTTTCGCGTTCGGCGCAGTCAGTGCGATAATACCGGCAACGTGTGTTCCGTGTCCGAATGCCGGATTTTGATGCAAAACGCCTTCTTCGCTCGGATTATCATCGTTATCGACAAAATCGTAACCCGGCACCAATCTGCCCGCAAAAGCCGGATGATTGAGGTCAATTCCCGTATCCAAAACGGCAACCGTGACACCGGCGCCTTTTGTCGGCGCTTGTGTAAATGCCTCGTTCAGCCGGATCTTGTCGGGAAACCATTGGCGATTGTAACCTTTCGCGCTTCCGCCGATCGACCAGGTTCGCCCGATCGACCAGGTTCGCCCGATCGTCCACGGCAAGCCTTCTCGTTCAACGGCGGAAAGTCGGCGGTTGACTTCCGCTTTGGTGATGCGCGGATCGCCGGTCATTGACGAAATAATTTGTTGCGGCGTTTGATTGGTTTGATTCCGGTCGATCCGTATTAAATATGTCGGCGGAGTTCCGACTTGCCCGAGCGGTGCCGGAACGAGTTTATATTGCGCGGCAACCGCCGGTAAATTTTCCGGATTCGTCAATTCAAAAATAACTTCGTCCGGTACGCAATCAGCACAAGAATTGCCTTGCGCGGACGTTTTGCGTTCGACAATTCCCGTACAAAAAATAAGAGTTAAGATAAATATAAAAGCGATCTTCAGCCAATCGTTCTGGATAAATTTTTTCATTACTGCCTCTCGAATCATAATTCCCGGTGCTTTTATGCTATCTCCACAGTGCGCCGTATTTTATCAAAAAGACACCTTCTGAAAAAAATTATTTTCCGATCACCATAAACGGCGACCAGAAATACGGGTGTGAATTATTTTTTATGAAACTTATCTGCGCCAGTCTTAATGATGCCGAAACCTTTTCGCCGCGTTGCAGATTCGTGTAAAAATCTTTCATTAATCGGGCGGTCGCCTCGTCGTTGACCGTCCAAAGACTCAAGATCAAAGAGTTTGCGCCCGCTGAAAGAAAGCCGCGCGCGAGTCCCAAAATCTCGTCGCCCGCAAAGATCTTATGCAAACCGGTTTCGCACGCGCTCAATGTGACCAGATCCGCATTTAACTTTTGCGCGCAAATATCGCGAACCGTGACGAATCCGTCCGCCAGATGAAGGCTCGAAAAAAGCGGGTTTTCGGGACGAAATTGCCCGTGGCAAGCAAGGTGCAAAATGTCCGTCGCGGGCGCGTTTTGCGTGTAATTTGAAAATGTCGCGGCGGCGTCAGTAAAGGTTTCGGCTTCGGGAAAGATCTTTTTGAGCGCGGCGATTTCCTTGTTGACAAGCGGAATGCGCTCGTCGGCAAACCCGATCAGCAGAGCGCTTTTTACTTTGCGCGGCGGCTTTTTCTCCAAAAATTGCCAAACTGCCGCGCTCGGAGCGGAAACGATCTCGCGCGTCTCGATCAAATATTTTTCGCCCGCGCGCAGGGCGTGAAACGGAACGTAATGCACCGCGCCGACCGGTACGACGACCAGATCGCGCCGACCGACCAGTTCTTCGAGCGGCTTGAAAAGTTTCGCCGAGAGTTTTTCGAGGTAAAAATCAGCGCGTTTTTTTAGTTCGTCGATAAAACCGCCCAAATTTTTCGCGCCGTAACGAAGCGCGCCGAACTGAAACTGCAAACCTTCCAAAAGCGACAAGATCTCGCTTTCGTCGGCGAGATTCGCGACAAAATCAATTTTTTCACCGGTCACTACGAAAGCCGAAAGCGAGCCGTCGAAACTGACAAATTCGATCAACACTTTTTGTTTGCCGAGAGTTTTTTGCAGAACTTTCAGATCATCTTGTTCGCCAGGGTTTCGGCGATTCGCCGAAACCCTGGCGAGGCGCGTGCTTTCGATCTGCCGCATCACTTCGGCAATTTGCTTTTCGCGTTTTTTCGCTTCTTTCCGCAAAGCTTCAAACTCGCCCGCTTCAGCCCGATTCAAACGGCTGTAAAACCAATTTAATTCCTCGCGCAGGTTTTCGAGTTTTTCCGAAAGTTTGGAAGATTTTTCGGTTCTCAGTTGAGTGAAATTACCGCTCAGATTTTCCGAAAGCGTTCGCGCCCGCGCTTTTTCCGTGAATAAAAGCGCTTTTTCCAATTTGTTTTCGGCGAGATAGAGCTTCGCCAGATTTTCAAACGGCGCGAGCTTGTCAGCCAGAAAAGCCATTCGAAATTCTTCCGCCGCGAGCGGCGCCCGCAGCGTTTCGATCATTTTGACGGCGCGTTTGAAATAATTTTCGGCGGTTCGCGGTTCGCTTTTTCGCAGCGCCAGATTGCCGAGCGAATTCAGACAAATTTGCGCGAGATTCGTTTGTTCTTGCCGAATTGCTTCGGCAAAAGTTTCAAGCAGAAGTTTTTCAGCCGTTTTGAAACGACCGAGATTTTGCAAAATTTCACCGTGAAGCCATCGCGCAAAAAGTTTTTGGCGCAAATTTTCGCTTTTCGAGAAAAGTTTTTCAGCCTCGCGGATCTTTTTCAAAGCGTTTGGAAAATTCCGGCGCAAAAG
>JBBQOA010000008.1:0-19367 GCA_038330465.1 Pyrinomonadales bacterium | reverse complement strand
GGCGATCTGTCGCAGGCGACGCCGAGCGGATTTTATCTGACTTCCGCGACCGTTGTCATCGGCACGCTCATTTTAACTTCGCAGGCGCGCGCGCTCAATCTGATGATGATCGGCGAGCGCGACGCGTTTGATTTCGGCGTTGAAACCAACAAAGTCCGCCTGACAGTTTTCGCGACGGCTTCGGCGCTCGTCGGAATTTCGGTTGCGGCGAGCGGTTCGGTCGGTTATGTCGGGTTGATCGTTCCGCATCTGATCCGTTTGATGATCGGCAGCGACAATCGAATGGTCGTGCCGTTTTCTGCCGTCGCGGGCGCGATTTTCGTTGTGCTCGCGGACACGCTTGCGCGAACGGCGATCGCGCCGCGTGAATTACCCGTCGGCGCGATCACCGCGCTGATCGGCGCGCCGATGTTTATTTATCTTTTGCGGAGAAATTAACGCCAAGCGGCAAAGACGCCAAGCCGCAAAGGATAATAATTAAGAAAACTTTGCGTCTTTGCCACTTGGCGACTTTGCATTAAAAACAATGCTTGAAGTTCAGAACATTTCGATCTATTACGGCGTCTGCGCGGTTGTGCAGGACGTTTCGCTAACGCTTCGGGCGGGAAAGATCAGCGCGCTTCTCGGCGCAAACGGCGCGGGGAAAACGACGCTTTTGAAAGCTTTGAACGGAAGTTTAGCGATTTCCGCCGGTGCAATATTGCTCGATGAAAAGTCTCTGAAAGACTATTCGCGGCGTGAAATTGCGCAAAGAATCGCGGTCATCGCGCAGGAAACCGAAACGAAATTTCCCGTGTCGGTTCTGGAATTTGTTCTCGCGGGCAGATTCGCGCACGGCACGGCGTTCGGCTGGGAAACCGCAAAAGATTGGCAGGTCGCCGTTGATTGTTTAAGCGCGTGCGATCTGGCAAATTACGGGGCGCGGCAGATGAATCAGCTCTCGGGCGGCGAACGTCAGCGCGTTGTGCTGGCGCGAGCCTTGGCGACCGAGGCAAATATTTTACTGCTTGATGAACCGACCGCGAATCTCGATCTCGCGCATCAGGCTTTGATGTTTCGACTCGTCAAAGAAGGATGTTCGAGCCAGGATCTGTCGGCAATTGTCATTACGCACGACTTAAATCTCGCCTCGGAATTTGCCGACGAGATCCTTTTGATGAAAAACGGCGCGATTCTGGCAGATGGCGCGCCCGAAACAGTTTTGACCGAAGACAATTTACAAGAAGTCTTCGGCGTAAAAGTCTTGCTGGATGAAAATCCGGTCAGCGGTCGGCGCCGAGTGACGACCGTTTATTGAAAATGCGGTTTTCGGTCTTTGGTCTTCGGTCTTTGTTTTTTCAAAACCCGCCAGCCACAGACCAAAGACCATCTTGAAAAACAAACGACGCAAAGGAACGCGGTGAAATTCCGCGACTGCCCACGCAACCGTAAGAAAGATTGCGGATCGTGGATTGCGGATTGCGGATTTATTCTTAAATCCAAAATCCGCAATCCAAAATCCAAAATCGAAATAAGTCGGGAACTTTCCTTCGTTTGTTAAACCACGAACCAATTTCCGCGCTGGGCGGAAAAGGAGAACTATGAACATTATAAAATCAGTAAGTTTGATTTGTTTTTTAACGATTAGTGCGTTCGCGCAGCAATCGACCCCGACCCCGACGCCGACCATCAAAGAGACAGTAAATATTTCGGCAAACACATCGCAGACGATCGAGCAGGTTTCCAAGACCGTCAATATCATTGACTCTCAGGAAATGCGCGATCGCGGCGATTTTTCGCTCGTTGAATCATTAAGAACGATTCCCGGTTTTCGCGTTTCGCAACTTGGCGGTTTCGGACGCACGGCGAGTATCAAAACACGCGGTTTAAGAAATCAGGATACGGCAGTCTTACTCGACGGAATTCGTTTTCGCGACGCTTCTTCGATCACCGGCGACGCGTCGGCGTTTCTTTCCGATTTTACATTGACGAGTGTCAGTAAAATTGAAGTCCTGCGCGGTTCGGGTTCGTCGCTTTACGGCACGAATGCGGTCGGCGGGACGATCGATTTCCAAACTCCAAAGCCGAAAACAGGCTGGCACGGACAACTCGGCGGCGCGGTCGGCGGTCTTGGCTTGGGACGCTTGCGCGGCAATGTTTCCGGCGGGGGCGATCAGATCGGCTTCAACGCGGGCGTTTCGCGCACCGTTTACACAAGGGGAATCGACGGCGACGACGATGCCCGCAATACGAATTTTCAAACGCGCATCGAATACAATCCGTTTCAGAAAACAAACATCTCGGCGCGGCTCTTTGTTTCGGACGCATTCGTCCGGCTCAATTCGAATCCCGACACGTTCGGCGTTATTTCGCCTTCGAACGCCGCCATCATCAACGCGCAAAGCGGCGTCAATTTCGCTGCCGATACAAATGACCCCGACGATTCGCAGAAGTCTAAATTCTTTAACGGGCAAATCGTGTTGACGCAGATCGTCACCGACCGAATAGTCTTTCAAGGTTATTATTCGGGTCTCAAAACCTCGCGCAAAAACGAAAACGGCACGCGCGGGATCGGCTTTCAGAGCGCGTCAACAAGCCTTTTCGACGGCACGATCCAAACCATTAACGGGCATTTCAATTACACGCCGAACAAATTCAACAATGCGACATTCGGCTACGAATTCGAGCGCGAAATATACGCCAATGACGGCGCGACGCCGTCGGGCGCGGGCAATTTTTTCACGCGCGCACGGCAATCGAGCAATACTTTTTACGCGCAGGATCTGGTTAGCTTGCTGAACGATAAACTGCAGCTCGCGGGCGGTTTTCGGGCGCAGATCTTTAGTCTGAAAACTCCGAAATTCAGTTTGATCAACGCGCCGTATTCCAATCTAACGCTCAAGAATCCGCCGACCGCTTACACATTCGACGGTTCCGCCGCGTATTTCTTCAAAACGGAAACAAAAATTCGCGCGCACGTCGGCAACGGCTATCGAGTACCGTCGCTTTATGAAAGATTCGGAACATTTTTCAGCAGTTTCGGCGGCGCGGCATTCTTTGCGCTCGGCGATCCGAATCTCAAACCCGAAAAGACGATCGCCGTTGACGGCGGCATCGAACAATCTTTGTTCAAAAGACGCGTCAATTTAAGCGCCACATATTTCTACACGAAATTAAGCGAAACGATCGGTTACGGCAATGTCGTTCCCGCGATCGGCACGACCGTGCGCCCGTTCGGCGGTTATCTCAACACGAAAGGCGGCATTGCGCGCGGCGCGGAACTGAGCGGAAAGGTCCGCGCTTCGGCTTCGACCGACATTTTCGCCTCTTACACATTGACCAACAGCGATCAAAGAACGCCGCAGGTGACGGGCAACTCAAACATTGCGACGCTCGGCATTCCCGCGCATCAATTGACGCTTGTCGCCAACCAACGCTTCGGACGCGCCTGGATAAATTTCGATCTTCTGGCGACGAGCAATTATCTCGCACCCGTTTTCGACACGAACAATTTCTCGTTCCAAACCTACGTCTATCGTTTCAAAGGCAACCGCCAAGCCGATCTGACGGGCGGCTACACATTCGGGTTTCGCAAAGAGAAACTTTCGCTTTGCGTCTTCGGAACGATCGAAAATCTGTTCGATTACGAATACTTCGAAAACGGTTTCCGGACAAGCGGCATCAGCGGACGGCTCGGTTTAAGCTTTGGATTCTGAGGCAAGCTGTTTAAACGGTTTGGATCGTAGGAAAACGGGGAAATAGGACGCAGATGAACGCGGATTTAGCGGATTGGCGCGGATTTTCTTAGATTCTTAACTTTGCGGCTTGGCGGCTTTGCGAGAAATATTCTTCCTTTGTTGAGACAACTCAAAAAAAATGTCCCGCAAAGCCGCCAAGCCGCAAAGTAAAATGCTAAATGCGTTGGAAACTTAAAACACTGACCAATAAACCAAAAAATAAATCCGCGTTCATCCGCGTTCATCCGCGACTCCAGCGTTCTATTGCCTTAAAATCATCCGCGCCTGTCAACGTTTTTCGCGGGCATCAACTCTTCTTCTCTTTCGCATCAAAAAAGGTGTTATAATTGAGAAAAACAAACAGGTGCGAAAGATATGAAGAGTTTATGGATCGTGATTTTGAGTTTGGCGGCAGCCTTTTCCGTCATTGCGCAGACAAAGACCGTGACCAATGCCGATCTCGAACAGTTTCGGCAAAAGCGCGTCGAATCTGAAAAGAAACTACGCGAAGATTATGCCCGAATGGGCTTTCCTTCGCCCGCCGAACTCGAACGGCAAAACCAACGCCGCCGCGCTGATCTCGAACGCTTTGCCGCGCAGCAAACACGGCAGGAAGATCAAACGCAGAATTCCATTCTCAACCGCGCCAACGTCCTTCGTTTCCAGATCGCTTCCGTCGATGCGCAGATAAAATACCTGCGCGGCGGCGGCTACAATAATCAAACTTTTGTCTATTCCTACGGCATCGCGCCCTTCGGCAATCGCCGCAATCGTTCGGTCTTGCCGCAGATCGCCCGGCTGCCGCCGAATATGCGCGCCGTTCAGGAATCGGCGGCAATGTATCCGAGCTCGCAAAGCATCTATAATCAATCGATCGGCAACACCCGCATCGGCGGTACGATCAACAATGGTCGCGGCGGCTATCGCGGCGGCTATATTGCGCCCGTCATCGTCGGCGGCGGCAATTACGACCAAACACAAGCCAATCAACAGCTGATCTATCTCGAACAAACCCGCGCCGGACTTCTCGCCGAATGGAACATCTTAGAAGAAGAAGCGCGCCGCGCCGGAATCAGGATCGACTAGAAACATCGCCGAATTTGAACGAGTCGGTCAACAATTCAATAGCGCGGCGGCGGCACGTTAAAACGTGAACTCTGAGCCCGGCTTTTGAATTTAAACGCAACGCGGATTATGATAAGACATCATCCGCGTTTTTATTTATATAAATTATGAAAGAAGGTTGGGAAGCAGTTATTGGAATGGAGATTCACGCGCAACTCGCGACCGAGACGAAGATCTTTTGCGGTTGTGCGGCGAATTTCGGCGATGAACCGAATGCGAATACGTGTCCGGTTTGTTTGGGACTTCCGGGCGCGCTGCCGGTTTTGAATGAAAGGGTTGTTGAATACGCCGCGAAAGCCGCGCTTGCTTTGGGTTTGACGATCAACGAGCAATCGATCTTTTCGCGCAAGAATTATTTTTATCCCGATCTGCCGAAAGGTTATCAGATCTCGCAGTATGACAAACCATTTTCGTCGAACGGGAAATTAACGATCATGACATCGGAGCGCGACGAACAGGGACGCGCTGTCGAATGGAAACCTTTAACGATTCATCTCGAACGAATGCATCTCGAAGAAGACGCGGGCAAAAACGTCCACGAAGGTCTGCCTGAAACGGATAAATATTCGTATGTCGATCTGAATCGCGCCGGAACTCCACTCGGCGAGATCGTCACCGGACCGGACTTTCGTTCAAGCTGGCAGGCGTATGATTATGTCAATCACGTCCGCCGCGTGCTGCAATGGGTTGGCGCGTCGGACGCCGATATGGAGAAGGGAAATCTGCGTTGTGAAGCGAATGTGTCGGTCAAACCGATCGGGCAGGAGAAATTTAACAATAAAGTTGAATTGAAAAACTTAAATTCCGTGCGGTTTATGCAAAAGGCGATCGAATACGAGATCGAACGTCAACTGATCGCGCACGAAACGGGCGAAGGCGTCGCGCAGGAAACGCGTCTGTGGGACGAAAAGAATAATAAAACGCGGATTATGCGTTCAAAAGAAGATGCGCACGATTATCGATACTTTCCCGAACCGGATCTTCAGCCGCTCGTCGTGACGGCGGATTTTATCGACCGCGCCAAATCCGAATTGCCGGAATTGCCCGACGCGATGCGCGATCGTTTTATTGCGGAGTATGAATTATCGTATGCGGACGCCTCGCAGCTTGTCTCGGACAAGACGCTTGCGGAGTTTTACGAAAAAACGGCGCAGGTTTCCGGCAACCCGCGCGTCTCGGCGAACTTCATATTATCGGAACTTCTCAGAGAATTGAACAATTCCGGCAAAACTGCCGCCGATTCGCCCGTTGCGGCGGCGGATCTTGCCGCCTTGATCAAAATTTTGGATGCCGGCGAGATCAATAATAATCAGGCGAAAGAGGTTTTAGTCGAAATGTTCGCCGCCGGCAAAACGGCGGCAAGCGTGATCAGCGAAAAAGGCTTTGAGCAGATCTCGGATTCCGGCGCGATCGAAAAAATTGTTGACGGGATCATCGAAAATAACGAGAATCAAGTCAAAGCATATCGCGGCGGCAATGAAAAACTATTTGGTTTCTTTGTCGGACAAGTGATGAAGGCTTCGCAGGGCAAAGCGAATCCGAAGATCGTCAATGAGATCTTAAAAGCGAAATTATAGAGCGAAATTATCGAGTGAAATTATCGAGCGAAATTGTCGAGTGAGATCGTATGAAAAAGCTGTGTTTCTTCATATTATTGATTTTGGGTAATTGTCTGAATTTGCAGGCGCAATTTGCCCGAACCGATAGTACGAGCGAAAGACGGCTTTCGCTCTTTCGCCAAGAAATTGCGCCGCTCTATCGCAAACCTTCGAAAAAAGAATTGAAGGCGATCGAACCGAGCCGCGAATTGTTTGTAAAATACGCCGCCTTTCTGCGCCAACCGGATACGGGTTTGACAAAACTGATCGATGACAAAGGCTGCGCCGATAATACAAAGGTCGTTGTCGCGACGGAAGATTGTCTGAAATACACAATGCCCGGCGCGGGCAGTTCTTTTTCGTTTCGCACGGAAACTTACCGCATTCCGCGGCTTGCCGATCTGATCTATACCGACAAAAGCTTTCAATCGCCGGGCGTTTGGCTTCACGGGATTTTCGTCAAGCTCGGCGATCTGCCGCTTGAAAACGTCGATCTCGGAACCAAAGGTTTGAAGTATCTGGTTGATTTTCAGCCCGAACCCGATTTTGAAAAGGTCAAAGAAATAAATCTGCAGTTGACGAAAGGTGTCGTCAGTGACGGGTTTTTATATCGGCGCGGGTTATATATCGTTAAAAATACGACGTTCGCTTTGCGTTCGATCGCCTACGAAGGAAAATATTTTCGCGCGGTCAAGGATCTGACTTATAATGAGTTTGATTTTGACAAAAGAAAGGACGTGCTCGTGGTTTTCCGGATCGTCGAAAAGGACGAAGACGGCAATGTCACGATCCTTTGGAAGCTTCTTCAGGAAAAGGATTCGCCGGAATTAAGAAATGTCAGTCAAGAGCCGAAAAACGTCGCGTTCTTAGCGCCTTCGCGTTAAAAAAAACTATTTTTGACGTGATCGTCAAAGCCGGGTTGTCAAAGCCCTGTCTTATGAAAATCTTTTTCGCCATTTTTGTTATTGCGGTCTGTTTGGCGGAAGTGTCGGCGCAATTTTCGAGAACCGACATGCGGGCGGTGCGGCGGGCACAGACAATGCAGGATCTGATCAATCCGCTCTACCGCAAACCTTCCAAAAAAGAGTTGAAATCCGTCGAACCGGAGCGCGAATTGTTTGTAAAATACGCCGCGTTTCTGCGCGCACAGAAAACCGGCTTGACGAAGCTGATCGATGACAAAGGCTGTTCCGCAAACATCAGGGTCGTCGTCGCGACGGAAGATTGTCTGAAATACACGATGCCCGGCGCGGGCAGTTCTTTTTCGTTTCGCACGGAAAACTATTGCATTCTGCGGTTCGCGGATGTTACTTTCGCCAAAGACGGTTTTCAAGCCGGCGGCGCATTGATTCACGGCATTTTTGTCGAGCTCGGCGATGTGCCGCTCGCAAACGTCGATCTGCGAACGAAAGGCTTGAAATATCTGGTTGATTTTCAGCCCGAACCCGACTACGAAGAAGGCATAGAAATGAATCGGCAACTAACGCAAGGCATCGTCAGCGACGATTTTTTATACCGGCGCAGCGTCCCGGCAAACAAGAATACGACGTTCGCATTGCGTTCGATCGCCTACGACGGAAAATCTTTGCGCGCGATTCGGGGCGTGATCTATAATGAATTCGATTTCGACAAAAGAGAGGACGTGATCGTTGTCTTTCGGATCGTTCAGAAAGACGAGCAGGGCGACGTGACGATCCTTTGGAAAGAGCTTCAACAAAAAGATTCGCCGAAAATCCGTCGAAAAGATGAAGATAATTGACGGATTACAGACGTTTATCAATATTACGCAGTTGAAACTGAGAACAGGAAATAAAAGGAAAATAAATTCGGAGAAAGTGCGAAGCGCAAGATCAAACCATTTAACACTTGTCACATATCACTTTTCACTTATTCCGAATTCTGACCAACGGCGTAACTTAAAAAGAGGTATGTATGAAATATTCAGTAGTTATTTGGCTTTTAATTTTCGGAAGTTTAACAGCGGTCAGCGCCCAGCGTAATCCGCAGCCGCAGCCGACGCCGGTCATTCAAGATCCGCAGCGGCAGCAGGGATTAAACAGACAAGATGACATCAATCGGCGGTCGCAGGAATTGCGGATGAATGAGAATTTTCCCGTCAAAACTAATGCGGAAGCCAAAATTTTTCGGGACAATATCGAACCGATCTATCGCGAACCGACCAAGGAAGAATTGGCGGCGGTGGCGCCGAATGAAGAAGATACAAAAACATTTGCCGAGTTTTTGCGTCAAAAAAATACGGGATTGATAAAATTAATTCCCGAAAATAATTGCGGTGAAAAGGCGAAGACCATTAATGCCGCGCCGGAATGCGCGAAATTCACGATGCCCGGCGGCGGCGCGTCGTTTTCTTTTCGAACCGAAAATTACCGCATTCAGCATCTCGGCGATGTGAATTACACGGGCAGAAGTTTCCGCGCGTTCGGCACGCTCGCGCACGGAATTTTTGTTGATCTGGGCGATGTGCCGATCGATAAGATCGATCTGAACTCCGCCGGAATGGACTTTTTGGCGAAATTTCAACCCGCGAATAATTTCAAAGAAGCGCAGGAGATCGCCGTCAAGCTCGACGCCGGGATAAAAAATGAAACATTCGTTTATAAAAATCTCTTGCCCGCCGCCGACAAGACGACTTATGCGGTGCGTTCGATCGCTTATCAAGGCACGGTCACCCGCTCAATTCAGGGAATCACTTACAACGAACTCGAACTTGATAAAAGAAAAGATATGATCGTTGTTTTCCGCGTTGTCCGGCGCGATGCGGACGGCAGCGTGACGATTCTCTGGAAGGAATTATCGAAAAAAGACGCGCCGAAATTAAAGGAAAATAAGTAGAATCGAGTAAAGGGATGAAAAATACAATCGAAAACAAGATCGCCGTCGTGACCGGCGCGAGCAAGGGAATCGGCTACGCGATCGCCGAAAAATTATTGGAAGCGGGCGCCAAGGTCTTTGTCTGCGCGCGCAATAAACCGGAATTAAAGCACGCCTTGGAAAAGCTTTCGGCGTCGGGCAGAGCCGAGGGCGAAGTTTGCGATGTCCGCAGCGAAGCGCAGGTGCGAATGATGCTCGAAGAAGCGATCCGGGTTTTCGGCGGCATCGATATTCTCGTCAACAACGCCGGCATCGGCATTATCGGCAAAACGGTCGATGAAATTTCGGGCGATGAATTTCGCCAAACGCTCGAAACGAATCTGTTCGGCGTTTTTTACGCATGTCATTACGGCGTGCCGCTGCTGAGGGCGCGCGGCGGCGGCTACATCATCAATATTTCGAGCCTTGCGGGACAAAATGCGCATCCGCGAATGGCGGCGTATAACGCTTCGAAATTTGGTTTGAACGGATTTTCGGAAGCTTTGATGCAGGAAGTTCGCCAGGACAATATCAAACTCAGCTATATTTGTCCGGGTTCGGTCAACACATTTTTCGGCGGCGACACGCCGAGCAAAGACAATGCGTGGCAATTGCAGCCCGAAGACATCGCCGCCATCGTGATCGATCTACTCGAAATGGACGACCGCGCCTTGCCGAGCAAGGTCGAGATCCGTCCGAGCAAACCGCCGAAAAAATAAAGCATCGAAAAAGGTCAGAACTTTTAATTCGGAACTTTTAATAAAGATAGAAACGCGTTAAATCAATATGAGAAAATTAATTCTGATAATATTTGTCTGTTTTTTTTTAGGTCTTTCACTTCAGGCGCAAACGCCTGAAACCGCCGAACAGACAAAGGCTTTAACTGAAATCACAAACTTAAACGTCAATTTAATTTCGCTTTACAAAGAGAAAAAATACGACGAGGCATTAAAAATCGCGCTCGATATTTGGGAACTTACCGAAAAAAAAGGATTGTCGAAAGATTTGCGCGTTTTACCGGCGCGGACAAATCTCGGTGAAATTTATTTGTCCAAAGGCAAGGAATCGGAAGCGATCGCGGTTTTTCAGAAAATTCTCGATGCGTATCAGGCAAATTCAGGCGATCTGAGATTGCCGGTTGCGAAACTCACCGAACGAATCGCGCTTTCCTATTACCTTAAAAAAGATTACGGCAAAGCCGAAGAGTTTTTTCTCAAGGCATTGACGTTGCGCGAGGCATTAAACGGTGCGGAAAGCCGGGAAACAGCAAGAATAAATACGTTGTTGGGCGATGTTTACCGAAGCAAAAATGACTACGGCAAGGCGCAGGAATTTTACCTGAAAGCCATCGAAATGAACGACAAGGTTTTGACCAAAGACGAAAAAACGGAGCGCAAAGACCTTGAAAATTATACGTGCTTTATCTATCACAAAGCGCTCCGGGAAGACAAAATAAAAGAAGTTTCCAAACTGCTGAAAGATTTCAACGACGCGCGAAATCCGCCGAGACCCGAAGGCAAAACCATCGAGGGTGGAGTTGTTAACGGCAAGGCGATTAATTTGGTAAAACCCGAATTCCCGCTAAATTCGCGCGGCGCAAACGGGTTCGTATTGGTTCAGGTAACGATCGACGAACAGGGTAATGTCATTTCCGCCAAGGCAACCTGCGGTATTTTGGAATTTGTTCAGGTCGCCGAAGAAGCGGCGCGAAAATCGAAATTTTCACCGACATTCTTAAAGGGACAACCGGTAAAAGTTACGGGCGTCATTGTTTATAACTTTGTTTCCTGATTTTGTCCCGACAAAACTTTAATTTTCTCGATCAGGAACGAATCGTCGAAAGGTTTGGTCAGATATTCCGACACGCCGAGTTCGACGGCTTTTTGCTGATGCTTTTCGCTTGCCCGCGAGGTAATCATGATGACGGGAAGCTGTTGCAGGGTTTCGCTGTTTTTGACCGACGCAAGCAGCTCGTAGCCGTCCATCCGCGGCATTTCGACATCCGTTAAGACGACATCGGGCAAAATTTCCGCTGCCTGCAGCGTTTCGAGCGCTTCGAGTCCGTCCTTTGCCAGCGTCACTTCCCAGCCGGCGTTTTTGATCAGTTTTGAAGTGATATGACGCACGCTCGGACTGTCGTCAACGATCATTATATTGATGATGCGCGGTTCGGCGGCGAGCGGTTCTTCTTCGCCGACAAGCTCCAACGGGTGATTCTCAACATTCTCCTGACCCGGAACCTGGGACTTGGCGCTGAGAATTTGATTTTTGAGCAAATGAATCAGATCTAAAACCGGCACGACCTTGCCGTCGCCCAAAATTGTCGCGCCGAGCAGATTCGGAAAATTTTGCAATGGCGCGGCAAGCGGTTTAATGACGATCTCTTCCGCCCGAATGATCTCGTCAACCATCAAAGCGTACGGCGTTTCCAATATTTCGAGCAAGAGCAGCGGAATATTTTCCTTTTTCGTATTGGTTGGCGGTAAATTTAAAAGCGTTCCGAGATGGGCAACGGTAAAATCAACGCCGTCGATCTTCAAAGAGCTTTTATCGGTTAACTTGTCAAAGTCGGCGGCGGAAATTTCGCTGACCTTTTTGATGAGTTTGAGCGGAAAGGCAAAGGTTTGCCAGTTTGATTTGACGAGCAGTCCGCGGGTGATCGCCAGCGCCATCGGCATCCGAATCGTGAACGTCGTGCCTTTTTGCGGTTCGGAGGCGATCGAGATCGTGCCTTGTCCGCGCAGCACGCTCGTTTTGACAATGTTCATACCAACGCCGCGTCCGGCAGTTTGGCTGATGTTTTCGGCAGTTGTGACGCCGGGCAGAAAACCGAGCGAAAAGGCATCTTCATCGCTCATCACGTTTGCTTCTTCAAGCGAGATGAAACCGTTTCTGATCGCTTTTTCGCGCAGCGCGGCGGCAGAAATTCCGCGTCCGTCGTCCGTCACGGTTAAAATAACGTGCGTTCCTTCGCTTTGCAGCCGCAAAAGGATCTTTCCCTTTTCGGGTTTACCCAAAAGCCGGCGCGTGTCGGGCGCTTCGATGCCGTGTGCGACGGCGTTTCGAAGCAGATGCAGCAGCGGTTCGACGAGCAGATCGAGAATTTGCGTGTCAACCTCGGTTTGTTCGCCTTCAACGATCAGGTCGGCGAGTTTCTTTTCTTCTTCGCAGGTCACGCGAACCGTGCGCTGCAGGCGTGCCGAAAGTGAACCGAATCTGACCATTCTGAGACGCAGGAGTTTATCATGCATTTCTTCGATCAAATGGCTCTGATTGCCGAACAGAAGTTCAAGATTGCTGTGCAGTTTGTCGAGTTCGGTACTGATCGCGGTCGTGTCGCCGGTCGTTTCAAGCAGTTCGCGGGTCGTTTGTTGAAAATTAGTGTAACGGTCAAATTAAATCGCATCGAAATTGAGAGATGAATTTTGCGTGATGAGAGATGAATTCGATTGTCCCGGAACTTGAAACTTGGAGCTCGGAACTTGAAGCATACTGGCTTCAAAATCGGTTTCGAGTTTGTTGGTCGAACGCGTCAAGCGGTTGGTGCTGTGATGAAGCTCGCTGATCTGGCGTTCAAATTCAGCCAAACGCTGTTCAAAAACCGACCGGCTGATGACCAGATCGCCAACCAATCTGACGAGTTCATCGAGTTTTTCGAGCGAAACGCGGACGACCGGTTTGTGAGCGGCGGCAGTCGACTGATTTTCGGCTTTCGATTGTCCGAGAATTGCTTCGAATTCGGCTTCCTCGTTGGTCGGCATTTTTTCGTCCAATAGAAATGTGCCGTTTTCGAGCGACTTCAGGGTTTCATCAAAATTCGTGTAAAGAACCTGAATTCTTTTTGTCAGTTGGGCTGAATTTTCGCCGCTCGAGAGCGCGCTCAGACAATCGGTCGAATTTTGCAGCAGCTCAAAGATCTTCTGATTGCCGTCAATTTGTTTGTCGGACAGGTAATCGAGCAGATCTTCGACGCGGTGCGCGAGATTGGAAAGCGGTTTGATCCCGACAATTCCGGCAGAACCTTTTAAGGTGTGCGCATTGCGGCGAATTTCCAGAAGCGAATCGCGATTGTCCGGCACGGATTTTAAAATTTCGAGATGAGTATTGATATTCCGCAAAAGATCGTCGGCTTCTTCGGCGAAGATCTCAAGCATTTCCTCGTCGATTTCAAAGCCTTCAAGTTCATCTTCCGCGACCGGTTCGGCGAAATCTTTGTTCTCGACCGAAAATGATTTCGGCTTTTTACTGAGCGAATCGAAACCGAGATTGGTAAATGATTGGTCAATAAATCCCTCCAGATTCATCGAAAAATCATCTCCGCTAAATTGCAGTTTTGCCAGTAATGCTTCGAGATGTGCGATGTTATCGAGTAAGTTGCGGATTTGCAAAGCGGAAAGCGGTTCATTGGCGCCGATAATTGCATTGAGTTCCTGTTCGAGCTTTACACCGGAACTGCTGATTTCTTCAAAACCGACTCGGATCGCCGCGTGTTTGATCGCTTGTGTGTAACGCAGAGAAGTTTCCAGATCGCCGCCCGAATTTCCTTCCTGACTGCAAACCAGAATGCCATTGCGAATCATCGGCAGATAAATTTCGGCTTCTTTGATAAAGTTTTGTAGAATTTCGCTTTCCATAATTAGTCGGGACGCGGACGATCTTTGTCCGCAGACGCCGGCGGCGACGTCATCATTAAAGGCGGACCGGGATTGCCCGCGTACTAATTTGTCAATTCAAAAACAGCCCTGAATCCGATTGCGGCACGCGGCGTGAATGACGGTCTTCGGGAAGCTTGAACGGCGCGACCGAACCGCGCAGCTCGTCAGAAAGTTCAACCAGCATTTTAACCGATTCGGCAGCGCGTTTCGCTCCCGTTTGGACGAGTTCCGTGACCTTTGAGATATTTCCCATCGCTTTGGAAATATCGTCAGAGCTGACGGCTTGGCGTTTTGCCGATTCGGAAATCGATTGGATCAGCTCGGCAAGCCGCGTCGAAACAAGTTCGATCTCGACGAGCGTCTGTCCGGCTTTGTCGGCGAGTGTCGAACCGATCACGACCTCGTGAATCGTTTCTTCCATCGACGCGACGACGTCTTTCGTTTCCGATTGGATCGTCTGCGTGAGCGCGCCGATCTGCTGCGTCAGGCGATTTGAACGCTCCGCGAGCCGTTCGACCTCTTCGGCGACGAGCGCAAAACCTTTGCCCGCTTCGCCGGCGGCGGCAGCCTGTAAACTCGCGTTTAAGGCAAGCAAACTCGTGCGGTCGGAAAGATCGTCGATCAGTCCGACGATCTGCGAAATTTCCTGCGAGCGTTCACCGAGTTTTTTGATCCGTTTGGCGGTTTCCTGCACCTGTTTGCGGATCGAGATCATCGCGTTGATATTGTCCTGAACGGCTTTTGTGCCGTATCGCGCATTGCTCAAAGAATCGGCGGCGACCTGCGCCGAAAGCGCGGCGTTTTCCGAAACTTCCTGAATCTGCAAAGCCATATTCGAGATCGCCGAGGTCGTCCGCGAGATCTGCGAGGCTTGCGCTTCGCTGCCGCGTTCGAGCTGTTCGGTCGTGTCGTTGATCGCGTTGGCGGAGGTCGAAACCTGAAATGTGACGTCTTTGACCTGTTTGATCAGCGAGCGCAATTCGGTCGTCATAAAATTGAACGAACGCGCGATCGCGCCGGTCATTTCGGTCGAAACCTGCGCCTGCACGGTCAGATCGCCGGCGGCAACTTCGGAAACTTCATCCAATAATTTTTTGATCGATTTTTCAAGCCGTTCGCGCTCGTCCTGTGTCTGCACGGATTCGCGAAGTTTTTCGATCATATCTCGCAACGAATTGCCCAAAGCGTCTGAATCCGAGCGCGGATTGATGTCGGCGAGTAGGTCGCCCTTCGCGATACGGTCGGTGATCGCGGCTTTTTCACGCAAATAGTCGGAGGTTTCTTTGAGCGCGAAGATCAATTCGTCGTCATCATCGGGAAAGTCGTCAAACACTTCGCCGTTGGAAAGATGATGGACGATTTCCGTTGCATTATCGATTTGACGGCTCAATTTTAGGTTGGCAAGATTATTGACGGTAAGCGAAAAAATGGCGGTGACGGCAGCAAAAACGGTCGTCGCGACGCCCGCCAGCTTGTTTTCCGTCAACCCTAAATACGAAACGGCAACCAAAATTGCGCTGAGAATAAGTAAAATGGCGGCGAGCAAGGAAGAAAGTTTGCCTAGTAAGCCGAATAATAGATTTTTTTGCATTTTTGGGACTTTCTCCTTAGATCCTTTTTCTTGAGAAACGAGAGCGGGAAAATTCGCATTTGACGAAGAAGAATTTCAACCGTCTTCTTCCACAGAGTTTTTGGCATATTTAATTCTCCTCAAAAGTTAAATTGGGAGAATCCTTTTTTCTGGTTTTGGGAAAACTGCTCATTCCTTCAATTCGAAATTTTGCTTCGCCGACTGACGGTATCAATTTGAATTCATCAACCGCCAGCAATAAATTTCCGAAAATGCCGGCAAATGCGGCGACTGATTTTTCCGATTGTTTCAAACATTCGACCGACATTTCGGTTTCGGCGATCGAACCGATAAAAACCTGAAAAGCTCTTTCGGTTTCGGATGATTGTTCGCTTGAATCGGCGTTCAATTGACCTTGCAGATTCAAGATTTGCGTAATATGCTTTTCGAGTTCGCTTAAAGAATTACCGGTTTCGACGGCAAATTTGGCTAAATTGGCGGCTTCCTGAACGGTTGATTTCAGTGAGCGTTCGACTTCCTCGATGTCCGCCGTCATCGCTTTATTGAGCGAAGAAATTTGTTTGTTCGTATTGTCGGCGCGTCCCGAAATTCTTTCGATCTCTTCGGCAACAACCGAAAATCCGCGTCCTTGTTCGCCGAGTTCACCGGCTTGAATCGAGGCATTGAGCGCGATCGTTTTCGTCCGGTGCGCCAGATCTTCAACCGTTTTGGCAATTTTACCGATTTCTTTTGAGCGTTCGTTAAGTCGTCCGATGCGGCTCATGGCTTCCTGCAATTGTTTGCGAAGCAAACTGACGGCGTCGAGATTTTCCTGCGCGGTTTCAGTTCCTTTGCGCGCTTTTTCGACCGATTGATTGGCGGACTGCACCGCGCCGGAGAATGTTTCGGCGATTTTCTGCACACTGTTCGGAATTTCTCTGAGGATCAGCGCGGCTTGATTCATTTCCTGAATTTTGATCTCATCTTGCTGAATCAGGGTTTGAAGCGTTCGGCGAATGTCCGTTGCCGACGTTTGGGTCTGTCCCGAATCGTTGCGAACCTGCGTGACCACGCCGCTTAAATGATTGAGCAAAAACTTGAGTGTTTCGGAGATTTCCTTGGTGTCCTTAAAATCAACGGTAATGTCGGCGTCGAGATTATATTTGCGAACGCGCGAAATTTCATCCGTGATCCGGATGATCGAATTTTGCAGCTGTTCGAGTTTTTGTTTGGCATCGATCGAATCGGTTACTTTGGCAAGCAGTTTTTGAAAAGCGGCGGTCAAACGGTCGCTGTTTTGCAGCGGCGTGAGCGCGACATCCGTATTGCCGGCGGCAACTTCGTCCATTAAACCGACGAGTTTCTGCATTTGCAGAGAGTTGCGGTGAAGCGTGCCCAAAAGTTCATCCGTTTCGGTCGAACCGGAAGTTTTCGGGAGCGAGGTTGACGCGCTTCGTTCGAGACTTTTTGCCAGCAGAGTAACTTTTTCGATCGGTCTGACCACTTCGTTCGAGAGCCACCAGCCAAAAATCATAACCGTGAAAGCGAGAAAAAGAAACGGCGCAAAGACTGCGTAAAACGTATCGGTGACAACGAACGAAACGATCAAATATGAAATCAAGCCGAAGGTGCAAATAAAAAAAGCCAGGGCACTCGTGGCAAGCCAGATTTTTCCTTTGAGCGAATTGAGCAGGGAATCAGGTGTGTAGCGAGCCATAGATTTCTCCGGGATACAAAAGCCTTACAGGGAAATTATAAAAGAGAAGCAAAAAGTCTTTCCGTATCGAGCAGGTTAACGGAAGTTGTTTCGTGAACCGCTTTCCCAAAAAACAGAAAATCTTCGGCAGGCACGATATTTTCGGGTTTCAACGTAATTATCTCGCTCAAACGGTCAACCAGAAAAGCTATCGAAGAAGCGAAGTTTTTCGGTTTTAGAACAATGATCTTGCTTTTTGAGGAAACAGGTGTCGCTTTTTTTTTTAAGAGTTTTGATAAATTAAAGACGGAAACTATCACGCCGCGCAAATTGGCAAATCCGTAAAGCCACGCCGGAGAATTCGGCAACGGCGTAAAGCCAAGCGGACGGACAACTTCGCCGACCTCTCTGGCGGCAACGGCGAACAATTCATCGTCTAAAAAAAAGACGACGAATTTTTCGTCATCTGAATTTCCCGTTTGTTCGTCAGGGCAGAATGAATCGGTGAGGTCTGCTAAATTCAGTGAGGATAAATCAAACAACGGTTCAATATTAGGGACTGTATCGTTCATTTGAATTGTGCCCTCCGGAAAGTATTAGTTCAAGTATGTTTCGACGGTTTTCATCAAAGTTTCAGGTCCGAAAGGCTTTGTAATATAGCCGGTCGTGCCCGCCATTTTACCGCGCACCTTGTCGAAAAATCCGTCTTTGCCGGAAATCATCACGACCGGAACTTCTTTGGTCTGTTCATTGGTTCGGATCAGTTTGCAAACCTGATAACCGTCCATGCGCGGCATCGTGATGTCGAGCAAAATCAGATCGGGAATCAGATCATTGATCTTTTGAAGCGCATCAATTCCGTCAACCGCGCAGATCACTTCGTGTCCGCATTTTTCGAGTTTGCCCGAAATCAATTTGCGCACCGTCGGGCTGTCGTCAACGACCAGAATCTTGCGGTTTTTCGGCATCGAATCGTGGGCGCTTTGCTGCTCTTCGATCTCCGCGAGGCGAATCGCGAGCGCATTGACCTGCGCGTCGAGCAGCACGTTGTTCGGATTCATCCGGACGGCTTCCTGTAAATAAAAGAAGCCTTGCCGATAATTTTTGAGATTGATATGTCCGATGCCGACACTGGCAAGCTGTTCGGCATTGAGCCCGTAACTTTCGTTTTCACTTTCGAGACTGCCGACCGTTTGCCACAGTTTTTCCCGATCGGCATTTTGCTGACTGAGCAGCATTTCCAGATCGGAAAGCGTCAGAATCGTCTGGCAAGAGCCGCACGAAAAGGCTTGCTTTTCGTTCTCGGCATTGCAGAACGGGCAGAGCACGAGCTCGGCTTTCGGCTGTGAATACTCGGCTGGCGGCGATTTGACAACTTCTACCGTGGGTTTTGAAACTGTTTCTGCCGCTTGCATTTGGACCGGTTCGACAATTTCTTCGACCGCCGCCGGTTGAACGCTATTTTCGGCGGGCATTTCCGGCGCCGGGGATTCTTGTTCGATCGATGCTGAAGCTTCCGCGACCAGTTCTTCAATAAGCGATAGTTCCGAATTGGCAGATTCTTCAATCGGCGGAATTTCCGGAAGCTCGGCGGTTTGCATTTCGAGCGGATTTTCAGGAATCGACGGCGAATAATTTTCAAAAACGTTCGGCGAAGTGTTTTTCCATTCTTCGTTAAGCGGTTCTTCCGCCGCCGCTTCGGTGCTCAGTTCGGCAACTGTTTCCGTATTTTCGGTTTCTGCTTCGTGCGAAACGAATTCGGCTGATAAATCCTGAGAATCTTCTTCCGGCTCCGTATTTCCCGTCAATTCGGTGAAAGCCAGGTGCATTTCGGATTCTTCGGCTTCCAGTTCGGCGGCTAGATATATTTGCTCTTCAGAAGATTCTTGCGCGGTTTCTTGCGGTTCGTTCGTTTCAAACTGAATATCCGCATCTTGAAATTCCTCGTAGAAATTTTTTGCTTCTTCCGATTGTGTGAATTCTGCCGCCGGTTCGACTTCCAACTGGGCTTGCTGTTCGGCAGGCGCGGATTCCGCCGCCGGCTGAAATTCGGCATCAAAACTTAAATCCTCGGTCGGATTATCGGCGAATTCTTCCTCATACAACTCTTCTTCGGTAAAATATTTGGGCTCTGAC